>DASURT010000157.1:0-8197 GCA_036375515.1 Sphingomicrobium sp. | reverse complement strand
GTGGCGAACGACCTTGCTGATCGGCTTCGCCTTCGCGGCGATCGGCATGTTTACCGCGCTGATTGTCGGGATCGGCGAAGTCTAGGCGCCGGCGGTCGCGGGGCCGCCGATTGCGCCGGGCTTGCGCCGCTTCGCCTTGGGGATTGAGGAACCGGCCGCCGGGATCGCCGGGCCCGAGACCCCGCCGCGGTCGATCGTCTCGCCCGCAAGCAGCCTCTTGATCTCGTCGCCGGCCAGGGTCTCATATTCGAGCAACCCCTTGGCGAGCGTTTCGAGCTCCTCGCGATTCTCCTCGAGCAGCGTCCTGGCGCGGGCATAGCCCTCGTCGACGATGCGGCGGATTTCCTTGTCGATCGCCTGCGCCGTCTCGTTCGACATGTTGCGCTGGCGGTTGACCGAATAACCGAGGAACACCTCTTCCTCCGCGTCGGCATATTGCAGCGGCCCCAGCAGGTCGGACATGCCCCAGCGCGTCACCATGTCGCGCGCGAGGCTGGTGGCGTAGCTGATGTCGGACGAAGCTCCCGAGCTCACCTTGTCGTAGCCGAAGATCAGCTCCTCGGCGACGCGGCCGCCCATCGACACGGCGAGGTTCGCGTACATCTTGTCGCGGTGGTAGCTGTAATTGTCGCGCTCCGGCAGGCGCATGACCATGCCCAGCGCCCGGCCGCGCGGGATGATCGTCGCCTTGTGGATCGGATCGGACGCCGGCTCGTGGAGAGCGACGATCGCGTGGCCCGCCTCGTGATAGGCGGTCATCCGCTTCTCGTCCTCGGTCATCACCATGGACTTGCGCTCGGTGCCCATCAGCACCTTGTCCTTGGCCTCCTCGAACTCCTTCATCGCGACCAGGCGTTTGCCCCGGCGCGCCGCGAGGAGCGCCGCTTCGTTGACGAGGTTGGCGAGGTCGGCGCCGGAAAAGCCGGGCGTCCCGCGCGCGATCACGCGCGGGTCGACGTCGGGCGCCAGCGGCACCTTCTTCATATGGACGCCGAGGATCTGCTCGCGCCCGTCGATGTCGGGGCGCGGCACGACGACCTGGCGGTCGAAGCGGCCGGGCCTCAGAAGCGCCGGGTCGAGCACGTCCGGCCGGTTGGTCGCGGCGATGATGATGATGCCCTCATTGGCCTCGAAGCCGTCCATCTCGACCAGCAACTGGTTCAAGGTCTGCTCGCGCTCGTCATTGCCGTTGCCGAGCCCGGCGCCACGGTGGCGGCCGACGGCGTCGATCTCGTCGATGAAGACGATGCACGGCGCCGACTTCTTGGCCTGGTCGAACATGTCGCGCACCCGGCTCGCGCCGACGCCGACGAACATCTCGACGAAATCCGAGCCGGAAATCGTGAAGAACGGGACGCCGGCCTCACCCGCGATGGCGCGTGCGAGCAGAGTCTTGCCGGTGCCCGGAGGACCCACGAGCAAAGCGCCCTTGGGGATCTTGCCGCCGAGGCGGGCGAACTTGCCCGGGTCCTTGAGGTACTCGACGATCTCCTGAAGCTCCTCGCGCGCCTCGTCGATTCCGGCGACGTCCGCGAAGGTCACCCGGCCCTGCTTTTCGGTCAGCATGCGCGCGCGGCTCTTGCCGAAGCCCATCGCGCCCGAGCCGGCGTTCTTCTGCATCTGCCGCATCACGAAGAAGCTGATTCCGAGGATCAGCAGGAAGGGCAGCGAATTGTAGAGCATGTAGAGCCAGATGCTCGAGGATTCCTCGGCCTTGACCTGGACCGCCACGCCCTTGCTGATCAGCTTGTCGGAGACGTTGGCGTCGGCGGGAGCGGTGGTGCGAAACTGCTCGCCGCTGCCGAGCTTGCCGGTGATCGCCGAATTGCCGCTCGTGCCGGTCGCCATGGTGACGCTCTGGACATTGCCTTCGTCGACCTGCTTCACGAACTCGGAATAAGCGATCGGCTGCCCCGCGGTGGCGCGCGAGCCGCCGTCGATCATCTGGACGAACAGGACGAGCGCGAACAGCACTCCGGCCCAGATCAGCAGGCTCCTGGTCCAGGGGTTGCCGGGCTTCTTGTCTTTGTCGTCCATCGTTCTCTCGTCGCGGGCAAAACGCCTCACGCGCTAAAATAGGCGCGTTGGGCACAATAACAATGTTCGCCTTAGAGACTGGTGAACGGAGGCTTTCCCGGAATCTGCCTAGCGGCCGTCGGCCCACTCGAAAGCGGAAGGGTCACTTTCCACCGCTTTGAGGCGCTGGAGGAACGCACCGGCGAGCTGCATCCGTCGTTCTCGCGCCGCGTCGGTCACGGCGCGACTGGCCGCGGCCAGCTCCTCATTGGCGCGCCGACGATAGAAACGCGTGTCCGATTCCATTTCGCCCCTCCCCCGGGTTGAAGCGCGACTCCCCCGAGTCGTTGAACCGGAATTTAACGTAACTTCCCCCGACGTCGAGTCCGGTTCGCCACCGGAACGATGAGCTTCTCCGGTTAGCGCTTCCGAGGCGGTTCGGCGGAGACGCGCCAGGGGCTTCCGCCCTCCAGCTTCAGGCCGGAGAGAGTCACGGTACGGCCGTCCTCGAGCGCTTCGAGCGCGCGCGACAGCTCGGCACCGCGCGGCTCGGGCGCGTGAAACCGCGCGAAGGCGATCCGGAGCAGTCGCCGCCGCAGCTCGGACGGGAGGCCATGCGCGTCGACCCTCAAGGCTTCGGCGTCGTCCGTCACCCGGGCAAGCGCAAGACCCTCGGCAACCCAGTCGAGCGCCTCGTCCGCCGAAGCAAGGTTGGCCGCGCTTCGCGCGAGCGCCTGAGGATCGAGCCAGCCGGTCGCCTGCAACGCACCGCGAATCCGCACTCGCTCGAACTGCTCGTCGCGATTGCTCGGGTCGGCGATCGGCTCGACTCCGGCCGCCGCGCAGACCGCCAGAAGCTCCGACCGCCGCCAGCCGAGCAGCGGCCGGGCCAGCGGCAGGTTCGTGCCCGGAACCACGGCCCACGGTCGCATGGCCGAGAGGCCGCGCACTCCGGAGCCGCGGCTGAGACGCATCAGCAGCGTCTCGGCCTGGTCGTCGGCGTGATGCGCGGTCGCGAGCGCATCCAGGCCGCGGTCCCGCAACCATCTGCCGAGTAGCCCATAGCGGGCATCGCGGGCACGCTCCTGGATCGCGCTGGTGGGTTTCTTCGTCCATTCCACGGTGAGGATTGCGTGCGGCATTCCGAGGCGCCCGCAAATTCCCGCGACCATTTCCGCCTCCCCCCGGCTCTCGGGCCGGAGCGCATGATCGACCGTCGCCGCCTCGGTGAGGCCCGGACGAGCCGCCGCGGCGAGCAGCAGCAAGGCCATGCTGTCGGGACCGCCCGATACGGCGATGCCGATGCGCGAGTCCCGCTCGACGAGTTGATCGAGGTCTTGAGCGAACCGCTCGACGAGAGCCGGGTCCGGCTGAAGGTTCTGGTTCGTCATTGCGAGCGCAGCGAAGCAATCCGGCACTGGGTTGCCGCGTCGCTACGCTCCTCGCAATGACGGGTCGAGACTTAACCGCACTGCGCCTGTGTCTCGGCTTCCTGAACCATTTGCTTCAAGTCGGTCCGAACCTTGGCGCCATAGACGGCGTCCAGTTCCTGATAGGCCTTGCACGCCTGTCCGGGCTGGCCGAGCTTGATCAGCGCCTGGCCGAGGTAATAGAGGCTGTCGGGGGCGCGCTCGCCCCTGGGGTTGGAGCGATAGTTGGCGAGAAGCGCCTCGGCGGCGGCGCGCGGCTCACCCTTGTCGAGCAGGGCGCGGCCGATGAGGTTGTTGGCGAAGCTGACCCGGCGATGCTTCGGATAGGCCGAAGTGAACGCCCGAAGCGACGTGATCGCCTGGTCGTACTGGCCTCCCTCCCACAGGTGGAACCCCTCGGTATAGGCGTCCTCGCCGGCGTCGGTGGCCGCCGCGGCCGCCGGCCCGCCGGCGGGCGCCGGTGTATCCGTCTCGGCCGTCGGCTTGCCGGCGGCCGGCTTAGGGGGCGAGGGCTGCGTTGCCGGCTGAGGGGCCATGGGAGCCGCTACCGCGGCCTCGTTCAGGCGCTGCTCCAGCGCCGCGATGCGCTGGTCCTGGTCGGTCCGCACCTTGGCGAGATCGGCCTGCAGGTTCCGCAATGCGTGACCGTTCTCCTCCGACTGACGGAGGATGTCGGCCATCTGCCGTTCGAGCGCGTCGAGCCGCTGGTCGAGGGTCGCGACCGACGACTGGGTCGCCGCGGGCTCGTCGGAAAATCCGGCCGTGTCGGCCGGGCGGCCGCGCGGAAACACCTGACGCTGCACCTGCTGGACCTGCCGCTCGAGCCGCTCGAGCCGCTGCTCGGGAGTCGGTTGCGGGCGCTGAGCGAGCGCCGAACCCGGCACGAGCGCAATGGCCGCGAGGGCCGCGACGGCGGTGATGGCACGCAAAAACTTCACTTCGATGATTCCCCACGCTTCAATGTGATGCGAATGTGCCCCGGTGCGGCTTGCCCTGCGATGAATCCTAGTCGCCGGCGGCGGCATTGTCCGCGGGCGGCGCCGTTTCGGTGGGAGCCGCGGCCGGCCGGGCGGGAACCGGGGCCCGCGCCGCCGGAGCCGTTGCCCTTGGCCGCGAGACGGTCGGCCTCGGCGCCGCCGCGGGCTCCGCCGGCGGCTGTGGCGGGGGTGCGGCGCCCGCTGTGCCGGTCCTCAGCAAATCGGCCGGAAGCAGACTGACATGCGAAGCGACCTTCCCCGCCGGGCCGACAGGCGGAGCGACCGTCGTGCCGACGGTGACCCTGAGCGCCTCGGGCTTACCCGCCTTCAGGAGCGGAGCCGTCGCCGTTTGCGGCACGGTGTAACTCTGTCCGGGCGCGAGCTCGCCCTGAAACAAGGTCGTCCCGCCATCGGTGACCTGGATCCATGCCGGTGCGATCGCTGCCAGGACGACCGGCCCCTGGACGGCGGCCGGCGCGGGCGCCGGAGCCGCCGGTCGCGCCGGAGCGGGAGCCTGCCGGGCGGCTGCGACATTGTTCGTTTCCTCGGGCTGGTCGAGCGCGCGCTCGTTGAGCCAGCTCATCAGCAGCACGAGGAGAATCACGGCGCCGATGGCGGCGAAGACAAGCCACTTGGGCATCGTCCGCGCCGGATCGACCGGTTCGAACACCTCGGCGGCCGCCGCGACCGGGCGCTGGCCGCCTATTTCCTCGCGCAACTGGTCGCCGATCTCGGTCCGGTCGAGGCCCACAGCGCCGGCATAGCTCTTGGCGAATCCAACGGTGTAGGTCGGGGCCGGGAGGTGGTCCCAGTCGGCGCTTTCGATGCTTTCGAGATGCCGGCGGGGGATGCGCGTCTGAGCCGCGATGTCCTCGAGGGACAGGCCCTTCTCCTCGCGCGCAGAGCGCAGGCGCTCACCAACCGTCGGAACGTCCGTCTCGACCAGTTCCTCGTCCATCGCGTGGCCTTCATCTCCCCGGGTGACATTCACTGTTTGAAGGCTGCAGCGGTAGTGTCAACCGATAGTGACCGAGTGCCGCCGGGCCCAGTCGCCGAGCGTTTTTCGGACGTCCTTCGGCGGACGGCTCAACAATTGTTCCATGCGCGAGCGCAACGCCGCCGCGTCGAGCGAGCGGACCATCGCCTTGACCGGTCCAACGCTCGCCGGAGTGATCGACAGATTCTCGGCCCCGATGCCGATGAGCGCCATCGCTTCGAGCGGCCGACCGGCCATTTCGCCGCAGATCCGCGCCGGCACGCCCGCCTTGCGAGCGGCGTCGAGAACGCGCTTCAGGAAGCGGAGGATCGCCGGGCTCAGCCAGTCGTAGCGCTGGGCGAGCCGTGGATCCGACCGGTCGGCGGCGAACAGGAATTGCGTCAGGTCGTTGGTCCCGACGGAGAGGAAGTCGACGCGCGGAAGCAGTTGGTCGAGCATCTCGGCGAGGCTCGGGACTTCGAGCATCGCCCCGAACTCGATCCGGGTCGGAAGCTTGCGATGGCCCTTGCGCGCCCACTCCACCTGCTCCTCGAAGAGAGCGCGCGCCTCCTCATATTCCCACGGCTCCGAGATCATCGGGAACATCACCCGGAGCACCTTGCCGGCCGACGCCTCGATCAGCGCCCGCGCCTGAGCCTTCATCAGGGTCGAGCGCTCGAGCGAGAGCCGGAGCGCGCGCCAGCCCATCGCCGGGTTCTCGGCCTCGTCGTGAACGTGGGTGAGGTAGGGCAGCGCCTTGTCGCCGCCGATGTCGACGGTTCGGAACACGACCGGCCGGTCGCGGGCGGCTTCGAGCACCTTGGTGTAGAGCCGCAGCTGGCGGTCGCGCCCGGGCAGGGTGGCGGACACGAGGAACTGGAACTCGGTCCGGAACAACCCGATCCCGTCGGCGCCGGTCATCGGCAGCGCCACCGCGTCCTCGGCGAGCCCGGCATTGACCATGACGCTCACCTGGATTCCGTCCTTGGTCCGCGCCGGAAGGCTCTTCCCCGCCGCGAACTCGGCGCGCCGCTTCTGGCTCAGGCCCATCCGGTGTTCGAAGCTGGCCTGCAGCGGCCGGTTCGGCCGGATGATGATGCTCCCGTTGTCGCCGTCGACGAGGATGGGTTCGCCTTCCTCGACGCTGTGCCGGATATCGTCGAGGCGGCCGATCACCGGCACTCCGATCGCCCGGGCGACAATCGTCATGTGCGAGGTCAGCGACCCTTCCTCGAGCAGCACCGCCTTCAGGCGCCGGCGATCGTATTCGAGCAGCTCGGCCGGGCCGAGGTTGCGCGCGATCAGCACCGTATCGCGCGCGAGGCCGACATCGGCGGCGGTGCCCATCCGTCCCGAGACGATGCGCAGCAGCCGGTTGGACAGGTCCTCGAGGTCGTGCATCCGCTCCTGGAGCAGCGGATCGTCGATCTCGCGCATCCTCGAACGCGTGCGCTGCTGGACCCGCTCGATCGCGGCCTCGGCGGTCAAGCCGCTGTCGATCGCCTCGTTGATGCGCCTCGACCAGCCCTCGTCGTAAGCGAACATGCGATAGGTCTCGAGGATCTCCTGATGCTCGCCGGCGATCCCGAACTCCGCCTCGCGGGTCATGTTGTCGATCTGCTCGCGCATCTTGCGGAAGGCCGAGTAGACGCGGTCGCGTTCGGCCTCGATGTCCTCCGCGACGGTATGCTCGACGACGACCCGCGGTTCGTGGAAAACGGCCTCGCCCTTGGCCATTCCGGCGACGAGCTTGAGCCCCGAAAGCCTCAGCGGCCCGGCGCTCCGCAGCCGGCCTCGCCGCGCGCCATCGACCAGCCGCGCCGCGGCGATCATCTCCGACAGCACCATCGCGACGGTCTGCAGCGCCTCGATCTCCACGTCGTCGTAGCGCCTCGGCTCGGCGTGCTGGACCGAGAGCACCCCGATCGGGCTTTCGAGCCGCACGATCGGCACTCCGGCGAAGCTGTGGAAGCTCTCTTCGCCGGTTTCCGGCCGGTACACGAACTCGGGATGCTGTGCGGCCTCGGCGAGGTTGAGGATGCGGCCCTCGGCGGCGATCGTTCCGACCAGGCCCTCGCCCATCCTCAGCCGCGTGACGTGGACCGCCTCTTTCCTCAGGCCATGGGTCGCGAACAGCTCGAGATAGCTGTCGCGCAGAAGGTAGATCGAACAGACGTCGCTGCTCAGCGCTTCCGCGATGAGGTCGACCACCTTGTCGAGCTTGGTCTGCGCCGAGCCGCGCTTCGCCATCACCTCATGGAGACCGGTCAGGATCTCGCGAGCGGCGGTGGCGGCAGAGACTGGCATGTCAGGGCGCTATACTCGCGACGCCCGACTGTCACGTGCGACAGAAAGCTGACCTTAATTTTCGGACGCTAGAGTGGAGCTCGAATCGACGATCGCCGAACGGGGACCGTTATGAACAGGAAGGCAGCCGCAATTGTCCTGATCGCGGGATTGAGCCTTGCGCTCGCCTGGGGCCTCAGGACCGCCAATCGCGCCGATGCTTCGGCGAGCGACTGCTATTCCGATGGCCAGGGCCCGTCGACGCCGACCGTCTGCAACTAGCCGCGGCTCTCCAGCGCCGCCGCGGCTTCATCGACCAGTTCCTGGATGATCGCCGCGACTGGTTCCTCGCGAGTGACCATCCCGACCGACTGGCCGGCCATGACCGATCCGGTCTCGATGTCGCCGTCGATCACCGCGCGGCGGAGCGCACCCGCCCAGTAATGCTCGATCTGGAGCTGGGCCTCGGCCATCTCCACCTCGCCCGTGTCGAGCGACTGGGCGACCTCGCG
>DASURT010000156.1:0-4100 GCA_036375515.1 Sphingomicrobium sp. | reverse complement strand
GATCCGCCCGGGCCGATGGCCCTTGTCGCGCTGGGCGGAACGGGCCGCGGCGAGATGGCGCCCTTCAGCGACCTCGACCTCATGTTCCTCACGGGGGCGAAGGCATCGCCCGCGCAGGAGGACGCTGTCCAGGCCTTCCTCCATCTGATGTGGGACCTGAAGCTGAAGGTCGGCCACTCGATCCGGTCGGCGCCGCAGCTGCTCGCGCTAGCGAAAAAGGACATGACGATCCGCACCGCCTTCCTCGAAGCGCGCTGGCTCTGGGGCGACGAGAAAACGTTCGACTCGGCCATGGCCCGTTTCCGCAAGGACGTCGTTGCGGGGAGCGCCGCCGAATATGTCGCCGCCAAGCTCGCCGAGCGCGACGAGCGCCACCTCAGGATGGGCGACAGCCGTTACGTGGTCGAGCCGAACGTGAAGGACGGCAAAGGCGGCCTTCGCGACCTCCACACGCTCTACTGGATCGGCAAATATGTGCATGGCGTCGAGCGTCCCGCCGACCTTGTCGGAGCCGGACTTCTGACCGCCGCGGAGTTTCGCCGCTTCGATCGCGCCGAACGCTTCTTCTGGTCGGTCCGCTGCCACCTGCATTTGCTGGCCGGCCGGGCCGAGGAGCGGCTGAGCTTCGATTACCAGCCCCGGATCGCGGAGGTCATGCACTATGCCGACCGGCCGGGGAAATCGGCGGTCGAGCGCTTCATGCAATTCTATTTCCTCAACGCGAAGACGGTCGGCGACCTGACCGGCCTGTTCCTCGCGCAGCTCGACGAGCAGCTCGGCCGCAAGGGCTTCCGATTCGCGCTTCCGACGATCCGGCGCAAGCCGAAGCGCCTCGGCGGCTTCGTGCTCGACCGGGGGCGAATCTCGATCCCCGACGATCGATTCTTCCGCGAGGACCCGGTGCGGCTGCTGGAGCTGTTCGCGATTGCCGCGCGCGAGAAGCTCGAAATTCACCCCGCCGCGATGCGCGCCGCGACCCGCGACAGCATCCTCATCGACCGCAAGGTGCGGGATGACCCGCGCGCCAACGCCTTGTTCCTCGATGTCCTGACCAGCATCAATTCGCCCGAGCTGGTCTTGCGGTGGATGAACGAGGCGAGCGTGTTCGGCCGCTTCGTGCCCGACTTCGGCCGGGTCGTCGCGCAGATGCAGTTCGACATGTACCATCACTATACGGTCGACGAGCATTCGATCCGGGCGATCGGACTGCTCGCCCGGATCGAGCGGGGCGAGCTCAAGCAGGACCATCCGCTTTCGACCGCGATCATCAGGCAGCTGGCGTCGCGCCGAGTGCTTTATGTCGCGGTGCTGCTTCACGACATCGCCAAGGGAAGGAAGGGCGATCACAGCATCCTCGGAGCGGAAATCGCGCTGAGGCTCTGCCCGCGGCTCGGCCTCGATGCCGCCGAGACCGAGACCGTCTCCTGGCTGGTCCGCCACCACCTCCTCCTGTCGTCGACCGCGTTCAAGCGCGACCTCGCGGACCCCAAGACCGTCGAGGATTTCGTCCACCAGGTGCAGAGCCCGGAGCGGCTGCGACTTCTCCTCATCCTGACCGTGGTGGACATCCGGGCGGTGGGTCCGGGCGTCTGGAGCGAGTGGAAAAAAACCCTGCTTCGAACCTTGTTCGAGGCGGGCGAGGAACGGCTCCGGCTCGGGCACAAGCAGCATGGCCGGACCGAGCTGGTCGAGCAGCGGCAGCTCGAGCTCGAGCGGTCCCTCGGCTGGAAACACAGCGCGGCGCGCGCCCATGCCCGCCGCCTGCCGGACAGTTACTGGCTGGCCGAGCCCGCCGCCTGGCAAGTCGCCAACGCGAGGCAGGTCGCCGCCGCCGAAGCCCGGATCGGCGAGCCGGCCCCAAGCGTCGCGGTCGAGGACGATCCGGAAAGCGGCGCGACCCGGGTCAGTGTGTTCACGCCCGACCGCGAGGCCCTGTTCTACCGCATCTCGGCGGGCCTAGCGTCCGCCGGCGCGAACATCATCGACGCACGCATCCACACGACCCGCGACGGGCAAGCGCTCGACAATCTGCTGGTGCTCGACGGCCGCGGCCGGCCCTACACCGACCGGCGCCTTCGAGCGCGGCTGGCCCGCTCGGTCGAGCAGGCGCTGACGGGCGACGAGGCGCCGCCGCTTCCCAGCCCGAAGGCTCCGGCGGGCCGATCCCGCGCGTTCCGCTTCGCTCCGTCAGTGGGAATCGCGGACCGGGCATCGAGCCGGACGACGGTGGTCGAGGTGAACGCGCTCGACCGGCCGGCGCTGCTCGCCGGGCTGACGGCCGCGATCGCGCGCTCAGGACATCGAATCCACTCCGCGCACATCGCCACCTACGGCGAGCGCGCCGTCGACGTCTTCTACCTGACGAGCGGCGACAACCGGAAGCTTACGCCCGAAGAGGTCGACGAGCTCCGGGCGGCGCTGCTCGACGCCGCCCGTGAAACCGAGGCGCTTGCCGCCTAGCCGCGCTCCCCGCGCTCAACCGGCGGCGGAGGTGGCGGGGGCGGCGGAGGCGGCGGCGGTGCCGGCTGCTCGACCACCGGCGGCGGCGGAGGCGCCGGCGGCGGCGTGTAGGCCGGGGCCGGCGCGCGCGCGAAGCCGAGCTTGGTCCGGAGCGTCACGCCGAACGTGCGCGGCTCGGCCAGGAACACACCGTACAGCTGGTTCGATCGGTTCGCTGGAAGCGGCGGCTGGCAGAAGTTGTTCGCAGCGCCGCGCGCCGTGCAGCTTCCCTGGAGGAGGGCGTCGAACGCGATCTGCTTGACGTTGGCGTCGAACAGGTTCTGGCCCCAGAATTCGACCGCCCAGCGATCCTCGGGGCCGCGGAGACCGATGCGTCCGTTGAACACCCAATAGCCGTTCTCGACCTTCTCGATGTCGAGGTCGGAGCCGGTGTTGAAGCCCGACTGGTGACGCGTGTCGATATAGAACAGGCCGCGCAGTCCGGACCCGCCGATCGGCGGGGTCCAGGCCAGCGACGACGTAATGGTCCACAATGCGGCGTTGGATACTCGGCGGCCGGGCAGCTGGAACAAGGCATCGGTCAGCGGGCGCCCGTTCGCCCCGACCAGGTTCTTGCGGTACTTCGTGTCGGCCAGCGTCACGCCGAGGTTGAAGCTCACGTTGGCGACCGGCCGGGAGAACAATTCGAACTCGACGCCGCGCGACTTCACGCCCGCCTTGGTGCCGCCGTCGCACGCGCCGGTGTTCGGATTGTTGTCGGTGTCGGCGCCGTCCAGCCCGTCCTTGCAGGCGTTGATGTTCTCGACGATGAAATTGACGCCGTTGAACGTGTTCAGCTGGAAGTCCCTGAACAATTGGCGGAACACCGCGACGTTGATGTCGAGCCCGCGGCCGTTGTACTTCGCCCCGATCTCGAACGCGTCGTTGATCTCCGGCTTGAAGTCGAGGTCGTCGGCGCTGGCATGAGCCGCGCACCCTGTGGGAAGGGCGCCCGACGTCGGGCAGATCTGACCGGCGACGGGGATCAGGAAGCTGTTCAAGGAGATCTGGCGGGTCAGCGCCGAGCGGTCCATGTTGAACCCGCCGGCCTTATAGCCGTGCGCGTAGCTGATGTAGGTCAGCAGCCGGTCGGTCGGCTTGTAGCTGAGCACGACGGTGCCCGAGAGCTTGTTGTCGGTGTGGGTCCCGTCGATCTCCGCGCTATGCCCGGTGACGCTCGGGATGACGCACGGCAATTGCGCGAGCGAGCCGCCGGTAAACACCGAACAGGCGACATTGTTGTCCACGAGCGTGGAATTGAGTTCCTTCTTCTCATGCGTGTAGCGCGCGCCCACGGTCAGCTTGAGGTTGTCCGTGATGGCAAAAATGTTGTGCGTGAAGATCGCCCAGTGGTTTGCCGTCTGGCGGAAGTCGTCGGCGATGATGCCGGTGTTCGCGAGCGTGAATCCGGAGCCGCCCGGCTGAATCCTCACCAGATTCTCGAAGCCGCTGTCGGTGAAGATCGGAGCCGAGAAGGGGATCGCCGGCACCAGCGTGATGGGGCCCGCCATGAGCGCCGGGTTGTTGAGCCGTGCGAATGCGCCGAGCGCCGTGATTTGCTGGGCGAGCACGGTCGCGAGCGGGATGTTGGCGGCTGCGAC
>DASURT010000155.1:0-4107 GCA_036375515.1 Sphingomicrobium sp. | reverse complement strand
GGTCTGGCCGGTGCGCACGAACGCCGCTTTCCTGTTCAACGCGCTGCTGCACCCGGAATTCGGCGGCGGCGAGATCGACACCAACTTCATCGAGCGCAACCTTGATGATCTCGTCCCCGATCCGGAACCGGACGAGGCGATTTGGCGCGGCGCCGCGTCCATCGCGACCGCCATGCCCGAGGATGAAGAGCCGCTCGCCGAGCTCGCAGGCTTTCGGACGAACGCCGCGCCGCGCCACGCGGTAGCCCTGGGCCGGAGCGGGGGGTTCCTCACGATCGATCTCGACGGCGACGAGCCGATGGCCGCCGTCTCCGGATTCCGCGACGATGAACGGGTCGTCGCCTTCTACGAAGGCCAGGCCTATGAATTCGCGCTCGCCTCGCGCGGCACCGGGACATCGCACGGGGTGCACGACGGCGAGATCGAGGCGCCGATGCCGGGAAAGGTGACGGCGGTCGAAGTCGCGCAGGGCGAAGAGGTCGCCAAGGGCCAGCGCCTGCTCACCCTCGAGGCGATGAAGATGGAGCATGCGCTGACCGCTCCGTTCGACGGGAACGTGGCGGAGCTTTCCGCGAAGGCGGGGGACCAGGTCAAAGAGGGTCAGATGCTGGTGAGAGTAGAGCCCGCGGAACAGCCGTCGTCCTGAACTTGTTTCAGGACCCATCGTTGAGAGTGCGCGGGTCACGAGAATAGATGCTGAAACAAGTTCAGCATGACGAAGAGGAAAACACATGCGCAAACTCGCACTTCTCCTTCCGCTGCTCGCGGCGGCCTGCGCGGTCAACGAGCCGCGCGGCGGGACCGCGATGCCGCTGATCAACGCGCTCGGCGCGCCGATCGGCACCGTCCGCGCCTGGCAGACCGCGGGCGGCGTCACCTTCCGGATCGACGCGTCGGGCCTGCCGCACGGGGTGCACGGGATCCACGTCCACAGCGTCGGGCGCTGCGACCCGCCCGATTTCCAGACCGCCGGAGCGCACTGGAACCCGGCAGCGAAGAAGCACGGCTTCAACAATCCCGCCGGACCGCACGCCGGCGATCTGCCCAACGTCACGGTCGCGGCCAACGGAGTGCTCGGCGAGACGGTGACCCTGTCCGGCGCGACGCTGACCGGTCCGCCCGGAACGCCGGGAGCGTTGATCGACGCCGACGGATCGGCGCTGGTGATCCACGCGGCTGCCGACGACTATATGGCCGACCCGAGCGGCAACAGCGGCGCCCGCATCGCCTGCGCGGTGCTCACTCCGACGCCCGAGATCCGATAGTCCAGAGGTCGCCGCGAGCAGCCTTGGTTAACAACAAAGAAAGCGTTGTTGGCGGCGATCCATGATATGTGGATAACTTGCTGTCGGCGACTCGCGGACTGGAGGGACCGGCGGGCGTAGCCATCGGGGGGTGGCGCATGGAAAGCGATCGTCTCTATTTCGCGCGCAGGGCGGTGCAGGAACGGGCCGCGGCGATGCGGAGCGAGCACCCCAGGGTCCGTCAGGCGCACCTCGAAATGGCCGCGACCTATGAAGAGCGGCTCGTGGAGATCGGCAAGCGCGAACGCGACGCCGGCATCCACCTGGTCGACGTCGCCTAGGCTCCCGACAGACTAATAGCGCCGATAGGCCGTGTTCGGACGGACGCGCACGTTGGTGACGATGCCGCGGTAATCGACCGTGCAGCGGAAGGTGAGATCGCCGGCACGGGCGACGCCGGGGGTGAGGTATGGGCTGCCGTACATTCCGGAATCGAGCTCGCCGCGCACCCGGAGGCCGTCGCTGCGGCGCTCGACCTCGGTGATCGCCGTCACCCTGATATTTCCGCCGTAACCGTAGGGCTGGGCGTATCCGTAGGGCTGGCCATAGGGCTGGCCGTACTGTTGGTAGCGATACTGGCCCGCGGCCTGGTTGACCGCCGCGTTCGCGCATTGATGGACCGCGGTCCGCTCGGTCACCGTGTAGCGGTTGCCGAGCAGCTGGTTGATCACGTCGCCGAGCACGTTCCCGCCGTAGGGCTGCTGATAGGGATAGGGCTGCGGATAGGCCGGCGGATAGGGCTGCGGGTAGGGCTGCGGATAGGAATAAGGATATTGCGCCGTGGCCGGGGCCGCCAAACCGGCGGCGGCAGCGGCTGCGATGATCCTTGCGAACGTCGTCATCGGGAAACTCCTTTCACACGCGGAGTTGGGGGGACTCCATACTACGGCTGTCGGCGGCGGGCGAGTGAGTCGCCGGAAGAGTCGCGGCGCGCCGGAAACATCTGATTCGGCGCATTAAATTTCCGTTTACTTCTCCATGTTAGTCAGGGCGCGTGGACAAGTGGAGTTGCGTATGCGCCGAGAGCCAGGATGGATCGCCCGGGCGGACCGGGAGTCGTTGACTCTCGCCGGACGGGCCGTGCTGCCCGACAACCGCGAGGTCCCCGTCACGATCAACAATCTGTCGCGGCACGGCTGCGAAGTGAAGTCCGCCGAGACATTGCGGATCGGCGATGCCGTTCGCCTGGAGATCGAGGGCATGCTCGCGATCGCGGCGACGATCCGCTGGTCGATGTTCGGAACCGCGGGCGTGCGGTTCCTCGGCGAGGACTGGGGATGAGCGCGGCCGATGCCGCGCCGCCGCCCGAGCGGCAACGGCCCCGGACCGAGCGCCGGCGCGAACGGCGTCCGGTCCGGCTTGGGGCCTATGGCGTGCTCGAGGACGGGCAGACCGTCGAGGTCGCCGTCCTCGACCTCTCGTACGAGGGCTGCGCCATCGCGTGCCAGTTCGAGCTGATCGCCGGCGAGCGGATCAAGCTCTACGTGCTTCGGCGCGGGGCGATCGACGCCACCGTCCGCTGGGCGAAGGACGGGAAGGCCGGGCTGGTCTTCGACGCCTCGACCGAGCCGGTGAGGCGGCACTGGCCGCGCCGGTGCGAGCGCGTCACGATCGACGCCGAAATGGCGATGCGCCGGCTCGGCCAGGCCAATTTCACCGTCCGCGTGGCGGACCTTTCGTCCGACGGCTGCAAGGTCGAGCTGGTCGATCGGCCGGCGGTGGACGAACCCGTCCTCATCCGGTTCAAGGGGCTCGAGGTCATGCCGGCGGAAGTCTGCTGGATCGACGGCGCCTGGGCCGGCCTGCGGTTCGAAAAGCGGATGCATCCGGCCGTGTTCGAATTGCTCCTGGAACGGCTGGGCGGCTGACGCTCGCTCACTCCTCTTTCTTTTTCGGGTCCCAGCCCCGGACCACGACCTTGCCATAGACGAAGGTGATCCGCTCCTCCGGCCCGGCGGCCTCGCAGCCGGTGATCCTGACGTCGGTGAAGGTGTAGCTCTTGCCCCCGCCGTCCATCGTCGCCGCGGGATAGAGCTTGCCGGCCCGGCAGCCGCCGGTCGCGTTGGTGACGATGATCAGCCGCCTTATGTCATGCGGTCCCGTCGGGCCGGTGGGCGAGGTCCCGCGCTTCATGGTGAGACTGGAGGTGCCGACCGGAGGCGCGTCGGCGTCGCCGCTGGTCGACCAGCTTTTCACGTACACCCGGTCGAGCTTGTAGTGGACGTAGGGCTTGACGCCCTGCTTGACGGTGAAGCTGTCGACCTTGGCGGCGGGCTCGCTCGCGGAAGGCTGCGCGGAGGCGATCCGGCCTTCCTGGAAGGTGATCGTGTAATAGGCCTGATCCCCGGCGGCGCGGCTGTCGCGGGGATCGACGGTCAGGACCGTGCCCGGTTTCACCCTGGGATCGCCGGCCGCGGTGGCGGGCGGCGCGGACGCCACGGCGGCGATCGAGGCGGCGGCGAATATCATCGAGCGGCGCATGGCGATCTCCCCGTGGATGCGAGCGGCCGGCGCGTCCCATACACCCGCGCCCGGAGTCGGGCCTAATCCTCACTGGACCGGCGGGTCGGTTTCCCACTTCACCGCATAGCGCTCGAAATTCACATAGATTTCGGGATCGCCGCGGCGGGTGCGCTCCTTCTCGATGAACGGCCCCGCCGAGCGGTAAATCTTGCCGAAGAAGTAGCGCATGCTGTCATGGACGATGCGCTCGTCGATGATTCCGTGGGCCATCGAGATCGACACCATCTCGAGGTGGCGCAGGATGATCGTCAGCGGCTGGTCGAGCGCCTGATTCTCAGCG
>DASURT010000154.1:0-4373 GCA_036375515.1 Sphingomicrobium sp. | reverse complement strand
GGTTGAGGTGAACAGAGGCAGGCGCATAAGGTTCCTACAGCTGTTTTGATTCAATGGTTTAGGATAAGCGTCATTTACCTGTCTTCGATATTTGTTAACTTCGTCGAAGGATATGGAACCAGTGACGACATGGCCCGACTCCCCGGCGACTGACAGCAACGCTCGCGTGACGCACCGTTGGAAAGCCGGCACCCGCTCAGGCCGCACCGCCCGAACCGGGCGCGAGCGTCGGGAGGCGAAGTTCCAGAAGTTTCCGCGAAGGATGCGCATCCTCATTTTTCTCGGGCTATCGATCGTCGGCTGGACGCTGCTGGGCCTCGGCGCGGTGTTCGCCTTTCAACATCTCTGATCTTCGCTAGCCGACTCGGGCACCTCTCGAGCGAGCGAATGCGCCCGCTTTGGATAATCGGCGAAATGACGCGAACCCGGTTGAGAAATGCCGCCGTCTTCCCGAGCCATTGCGGACACGAGTTTCATTCGACACAAATGGAAGCTCGAACACCAGCGGTGCTGAACGAACGAGAGGAGCGGGCGAGTGGCGATGCGGATGGGCAAGCTGACCTGGATGACTTTGCGGCAATGGTGTTGGGCATTGATTGCCTGCGGCGTCCTCTTCGTCGCACCTGCATCCGCCGAGGCGCCCGCGAATAGCGGCACGTTCACGATGGAACAGGTGCTCGCCTATCCCTTCGTGCCGGAACTCGATGCCGCCGAAAATGGAGACGCCATCGCTTTCGTGCGTGTGGTCAAGGGCGCGCGCAACGTGTGGGTCGCGGAAGGTCCAGCGTTCAAGCCGAGGCAAGTGACTCAATATACGGCCGACGACGGGCAGGAAATCACCGGGCTCACTTTCTCGCCCGACGCAGGCCATCTTCTCTTCGTCCGCGGCGGCGATCACGACGCCAATTGGGAGGCGAAGCTGCCGCCCGATCCGGATTCCGCCCCGGCTGAACCCAAAGTCACGATCTGGGCGGCGCGGCTCTCCGGCGGCGCACCGGTCAAAGTCACCGAGGGCGATGCTCCTGCGATCTCCTCGCGCGGCGAAATGGCTTATGTGAAGGACGGCGAGGCCTGGACAGCGGCGCTCGACGGCAAGGGCAAGCCCCGGCGGCTGTTCTTCGACCGCGGCGATGACGGCACGCTGACATGGTCTCCGGACGGCGCGAAGCTCGCCTTCGTGTCCAAACGTGACGGCGATCATAGCTTCATCGGCGTCTACGATCTGAAGACGAAGAAGCTGACCTATCTCGCGCCTTCGACCGATTTCGACGAATCTCCGAAATGGTCGTCCGACGGCACGCGTATCGCTTTCGCGCGGCGGCCGGGCAGGGGCGGCGCGCCCAAACCGCTTCTCAAACAGACGCCGGATCCCTTTTCGATCTGGGTGGCGGACGTCGCCAGCGGACGAGCCACGCGCGTCTGGCAAAGCCCCGATACGCTCCTCGGCTCATTTCCCGAAACCGCGGGAGGAGTGAATTTGAACTGGGCCGCCGGCGACCGGCTCGTGTTCCTCGCCGATCTCGACAATTGGCCGCATCTCTATTCCGTCCCGGCAACGGGCGGCGCGCCGATGCTGCTGACGCCCGGCGATTACATGGTCGAGCATGTCGCGATCAGCCGCGACCGCAAATTCCTGATCTACGACGCGAACGTCGGAACCACGAAGGACGACGGCGACCGGCGCCACCTCTTCCGCGTGCCGGTCGATGCGGCGCAGCCCGTTGCGCTCACGAGCGGAACCGGGCTCCAATGGTCCCCGGTTGCGGCGAGCCCGACGGAGATTGCGTTCGTCGGCGCCGGAGCCAAGGCGCCGCCCTCCTTGTTCGTGATCGGCATGAACGGGAGCGGCATGCGCGAGCTCGGCGCGGGCAGCATACCGGCGGAATTTCCGCAGTCCGAGCTGGTCGTGCCCCGCGCCGTCAGCTTCACGGCGGCGGACGGCTGGACCATTCACGGTCAGCTGTTCGACAACGGCGACGGCACGAAAAAACCGGCCCTGATCTTCGTGCATGGCGGTCCGCCGCGGCAGATGCTGCTCGGCTGGCACTATATGGATTATTACAGCAACAGCTACGCGGTGAATCAGTATTTCGCCAATCACGGCTATGTCGTGCTGTCCGTGAATTACCGACTCGGGATCGGCCACGGCCATGCCTTCCACCATCCGGACCACGCCGGCGCGTCGGGAGCGGCTGAATATCAGGACGTCGTCGCCGGAGCGAAATATCTGCAGGCGCTGACCGACGTGGACCCCGGCAAGATCGGCATCTGGGGCGGTTCCTATGGCGGCTATCTGACCGCGATGGGCCTCGCCCGCGATTCCGACATCTTCAAGTCTGGTGTCGACATGCACGGCGTCCACGACTGGTCCAGCTTCCTCCAGAACTTCCTCGACAAGCGGCCGAAGCGCTATGAGAAAGGCGACATGGACGAAGCGATGAAAGTCGCCTTCGAATCCTCGCCTGTCGCGAGCATGGATGGCTGGCGCTCGCCCGTGCTGCTGATCCAGGGCGATGACGACCGCAATGTGAACTTCGGCCAGACGATCGACCTTGCCCGGCGGCTCGAGGAACGGCACCTCCCGTTCGAACAGTTCGTGATTCCGAACGAAATTCACGGCTTTCTGAGATGGCATTCCTGGCTTGAGGCGGACACGGCGACGGCCGGTTTCTTCGCTCGCACCCTGGACGTGAATTAGCGGTCCCGGCAGCCGGCCGGCCGCAATCGCCTCGTCGGCAAAGTCGTCATCCTGGCTCACGGTGCCAACGGGCGGGCGTAAACTGTTCATAAGATGCATCAAACGGGCGCGTTGTTGATTTACTCTGCTTGGTTGTTTCGACGAGTCGGGTGGGGGAAATGCACCTCAACAATGCCGCGGATCTGCAAGAGAGCCTGACGGCGCCGCCAGCCGGCGGCGGCGAGCTTGCCGAAGGGTTCATGCTGCTGCGCGCGAGCACGCTGAAGATCGTCCGCCTGCAGCTCGCCATCGAACGCCAGGACCGCCAGCTCGCCCTCGAAGCCGTCGACGACCTGGTCGCGCTGGACCGTAGGCTCCAGGCCTATCTCGACGGTGCTCCGGAAAATGCGGAGCAGCTCAGGTTGCGGCGTGAACTGGATGCCGACCGCGCGGCGCTGAACGAAGAGCGGCTCGCCCTCACGGCCGGTGTTGTCCGGCGGCCGGTCGATCCGATCGAGCAGGCGGACCCGGTCGATCAGTCGGCCTCGATCGAACCGGACGACGGCTGGCCCGGCCTGCGCGACATGCAGTTCGAACCGGAGAAGCGGCGCCGAAGCCGTTGGTGGCTGGTTCTAATGGTGGCCGTCGTCGCGACCCTCGCGGCGGCCGGTTATTATTTCGTCAGCATCGGCGACGTGCCCGCGTGGCTCGCCGGAGCGCTTGGAGCCCTGAGATGATCGAGTCCGACGGCTTCTTTCGCGCGAAGGAGCTGGAGGCCTATGAGGCCATGGGCTCGCTCGACGAGCACGGCGAAACCGTCCGCCTAATCCTTGCCGAGGCATCGCTCCTCGCCGAGAAATATCGCTACGTCCGCCGGCACGAGGTTCCTCATGTGCGCGAGATCGCGGGCCTTATCGACCTGCTCTGGCAGGAGGTCGAGATGGAGTCGGTGGATGTGCCGGCGAGGAATCCGCTCGACGAGGTCGGCACCTATTAGAAGGCCAAGGTGCGCATGGGTCCCTACGCTTTCCTTGCTCCGGTCGGCCCGTTCGCCGGATTATCCAACGGCGTGAGGCAGAAGATCGGAGAGCGTTTTCCGGCCCTGTCCATCGAGGAAGTCGAAAGCGCCGCCGGGTCGTTCTCGACCGAGCTGCGCGCGTCGAAAATGGAGCCACGCCTCATCGAAGTTCGAGATGAGTTGCACATTTTCGGCAAGGAGGTCGCGCGTTTCCAAAACGCGCTGGCGCCTCTCCGAAAGCATCGCCTCGACCGCACGATCGGCGAGGCCAGCCGGGCGATAAGCGGCCAGAATGAGCTCGAACATCTCGAACTCTCTGTCGGCAATCTGAGAACGGCTGTTCAGCAGACGGTGAGGGCGCTGCCATCCGGTTGCCCCGGACTTGCGAGCCGGAGGCTCGTCGAGGCACTTGCAAAGCACGTCGACGACAGAGACTCGCTGCTGACCCTCGTCGAGCTGATCTTCGAAGATTTGATGGTCGGCGGCGATGCGGCGGGCGCCGTCAGGGAATGGCAACAGAGCCGGACAGCCGCCCTCGATGCCGAACGCGTGGCCGTCTTGCTGGAGCTCGCTTAGCAAGTACGGCGCGCGTCCGGGCCTTCGCGCGCGCCGGGCGGTTCTTTCCTTGCATGAGTGAACGTCTTTCGTCTCCTTGAATGCCGAAAAGGCCGCGACGGC
>DASURT010000153.1:0-2417 GCA_036375515.1 Sphingomicrobium sp. | reverse complement strand
GCCGATCGGGATGATCAGCAGAAAGCCGATCGCGAAGCTCAATCCCGCGACCGTCCAGAAGACCCACGGCGCCTGGTCCTGCGTGAAATAGGCGATCAGGCCGAGGATCGCGGCCAGCGTGCCGAGGTTGATCACATGCCGGAGCGGCAGCAGGATCGGCTTGCCCGACATGTTGCCGTTCAGTTTGAGGAAGGCGATCACCGAGCCGGAGAAGGTGATCGCCCCGATGGCGACGCCGAGGCCCATCTCGACCCGACTGACCCGCAGGATGTTGCCCGCCGCATCGACGATCGCGAATGCCTCGGGGTTGAGGAACGCCGCGGCGCCGACCAGCACCGCCGCCATGCCGACCAGGCTGTGGAACGCCGCGACCAGCTGCGGCATCGCCGTCATCTGGATCTTGCGCGCGATCACGAGGCCGGCCACGCCGCCGATCAGCATCGCCCCAGCGACTTCCGCGATCGACGCGATCTCGTGCACCGCCAACGTCGTCGCGACCGCGATCGCCATTCCGACCATTCCGATGGTGTTGCCGCGCCGGCTGCTTTCCGGGCTCGACAGCCCTCTCAGCGCGAGGATGAAGCAGACGCCCGAAACGAGATAGGCGAGCAGGACCCAGGCGGGCGTCGCGGCCGCATCATGCATCGTGCCGCTCGCGCTTCTTGTACATCGAAAGCATGCGCTGGGTGACCGCGAAGCCGCCGAAAATGTTCACGCTCGCCAGCGCCACCGCGACCAGCCCCAGCCACTTCGAGCCAGGGCTCGCGGCAGAAGCGGCGGCGATCAGCGCACCGACCACGATCACCGAGGAGATGGCATTAGTCACGCTCATCAGCGGCGTGTGCAGCGCGGGCGTGACCGACCAGACGACGTAATAGCCGACGAAGCACGCCAGCACGAAAATCGACAGGATCGAAATGAAGTCCATGGCCCCTCCGGCGCGAGTGGGTTCCCATCAAAGTCCGACTTTGATGGGGGCCCGATCCGCAGCGGCTTTTGTGGCGGCTCGGTTCGAGGCTGTCGAGTGCCCTCGACCTGTTAAACCCCACTCGGTTAGCGATTTGATAACCTTTCCGCGCGCATGCGGGTGCGGGAATGATTGGGAAACTGATCTCGGTGCGCTCTCGGACGGAGCAAGGTGCGCAGAAGTCGCCACTCAAGCTGTTGCTGTGGACGGCTATCGCAGGGCTGATTTTCGGCCTTATCGGCTTTGGCTCTCTCGCCGAAGACTTGCTGCGCGCTACGCGGAACATCTTCCACTGGCACAATGCGAGTGGGGACATCGTGCTCGTCAAAATCGATGACCGTTCGCTCCGCGACGTAGGCCGTTGGCCCTGGCCGCGGCGTTATCATGCCCATCTGGCCGATGCCCTGACCCGGGCCGGGGCGAAGCGCATCTTCTTCGATATCAGCTTCATCGGGCCGACAAGCTCCGACGATGACCGCATGTTTGCCGACGCCTTGCAGCGATCAAACAGGGCGGTGCTCGCCGTCCGGACCCGCGCCGGACCGAACTCGACGGGCCCGCGCGACATCGCCTCCATGCCGATCCTTCACGGTATTCCGGTGGCGACGATCGACTGGCAATACAATTACCAGAATGCCGTCCGGCGCATCCCCTATTCCATGGAATGGAACGGGCGCCCGGTCCCGTCCTTCGGGGCAATGCTGTCGGGCCGATCGGGAGCGCCCGGCACGACGTTCATGCCCGACTATTCGATCGATCCCCAATCGATCCCGGCTGTTTCCGCGGCCAAGATTTTGAAGGGTCAGTTTAACCCGGCCTTGATCCGCGGACGGGACGTGGTGATCGGGACCGATAGTGACGGCATTGGCGATCAATATTTCGTTCCCGGCACGGGCAAGCTGGGCGGCGCCTACGTTCATGTGATCGGTGCCGAGACGTTGAAGGCCGGCACACCTCGCTATTGGGGCTGGCTGCCGCTCTTCCTCGCCTCGCTGGCGGTGGCCGCGCTCGCGCTCACCCGGCGCAGTCCGACAAGACAAAATCTATTGCTCGGCGGGTGGGCCCTCGCCTTGCTGTTCGGACCGGTGTTGCTCGAAATGAACCTCATCTTCGTCGATGTCATGCCCGGTCTGCTCGTCGCTTCAATCGTGGCGGTCGTCCTCGTCAGGCGCCGATTCCGGCATCGCGGCCTGGTCAACGCGGTATCTGGCTTGCCCAACCTCAACGCGCTGCGCGCGAACCGGGCCGGCCGTGACCAGGCCCTGATCGTGGCCCGCGTCCTCAATTATGCCGAGATCGTCTCCGCGCTTCCGACGGACAGCGAACGCCAGCTGGTCGAGCAGATCATCGCCCGCCTGTCGGTCGGCTCGAAAGGCCGGACCTTCTACCAGGGGGACGGAGGGATGTTCGCCTGGTTCGAGGAGTCCCGAAAGCCGTTCGGCCATCACAT
>DASURT010000152.1:0-5506 GCA_036375515.1 Sphingomicrobium sp. | reverse complement strand
ATCCTGGTGGGAATCCGCGAGCCGGGTTCCTGGACCATCCGGCATTCCACCTTGGCGGTCGGCGCCTGGCCGGTTGCCGGTGCGGGGCTCGGTTGAGCGGCTGGGGCCGCGGCGAGCAACAATAGACCAACGAACATCGGGCCTTCCCCTACGCGCCATGGCTGCAACAGACGCAACCACTGGCTACAGCATAAGAGGGCCCCACTCGCGGGGCAACGGTCGCCGATTTGCGGTTATCTGGGCGGCCGACGCGACGAGCCTGGGAAGTTCGGGTTCGGATTGGTTACGGAGCCTTCCGCGCTATTGACGATCGTTCCGCTCCGGCCCGACGCTCGGCTGTTCCGAGAGTTCCTCAAGTCCGCTTCATTCTCTTTCTCAATCCTCGCCCAGTCAGACTTGCGTCGACAGATACGGTCAGGGATCCGCGTGTACACCTGATACACAAGCTCGCACCGAACCTTGTTTTCGTCGGTGGCGCTCACGACCGTGCTTGATGGAGCCGCCGCCTGGGCGGCAATTATGAGCAGAATGCCAATCATCGACTGTCTCCCCCGCGAAAATTCGAAGGGAACCCTACGCGCGGGAATGGCGAAGCGCAGGAAGAATGCCTCGGAAAGCCCCCGACCGATCCGCGTCAACCCATCTATATAACATTCATTAACCATCGCGAATAGTGAGTCAGCGCTTCCGTGGCTCCGAAGCGAGCGCGCGAATGATGCCGCGCACGGCCTTGACCTCGCGCGAGGACCAGCCGGTCTTGGTGAAGATGGTGCGGATGGTGTTCCTGGTCGCCTGCGTCCGGGACGGCGGGTGAAAATAGCCCTTCGCCTCGAGTGCCTGGTCGAGCTGCCGGATCATGCCTTCGAGCTCGCCGTGCGGAGCGGGCGGTTCGAGCTCCCTGGCCGGAGGGACCGCCAGTTCCGATCGCTTCGACCATTCGTACGCCAGCAGGATCACCGCCTGGGCGAGGTTCAGGGACGCGAACGCGGGATTGATCGGGACGGTCACGATCGCTTTCGCGAGCGCGACCTCCTCAGTCTCGAGGCCCGAGCGCTCCGGCCCGAAGAGGATCGCCGATCGTGCCGTCGAGGCCGCGATCTCGCTTCCCATCGCCTCCGGGGTGAGGACCGGCATGACAAGGTCGCGGCGACGGACGGTCGACGCATAGACGGCCGGGCAGTCGGCGATCGCATCCTGGACCGTGTCGAACACCTCCGCCTGTTCGAGCACGCCGTCCGCGCCGCTCGCCGCTGGTCCGGCGTCCGGATTGGGCCAGCCGTCGCGCGGCGCCACGAGCCTTAGCTCCGTGAGCCCGAAATTGAGCATCGCCCGCGCCGCCTTGCCGATATTCTGGCCGAGTTGCGGGCGGACGAGGACGATGACGGGTTTGTTGGTCGCCGCGCTTGCCACGCTCAAAGCAGCCGGTCCGGGGGCGGCTTTGGCTCGTCGGCCGTGTTGGGATCCGCTCGCTCGCCGACCGTCCCGGCAATCTCGGCGAAGTGCCCGGGCTCGCTGAAGTCCTTATAGACGCTCGCGAACCGGATGTAGGCGACATGGTCGACGGCTTTGAGGCCCTCCATCACCGCCTCGCCGATCTCGCTCGCCTTGACGTCGTCGCCGCGAGTCTCGAGCTGTCGCTGGATCGAGGAGACGAGGCGATCGATCCGCTCCGGGCGGATGTCGCGCTTGCGGCAGGCAATGGCGATCGATCGCGCGAGCTTCTCGCGATCGAACGGCTCGCGCTCGCCACCTTTCTTGATGACCGTGAGATCGCGCAGCTGGACCCGCTCGAAGGTCGTGAACCGCGCCCCGCACGCCTCGCACTGGCGGCGGCGGCGGATCGCCGCGCCGTCCTCGCTCGGCCGGCTGTCCTTAACCTGGCTGTCTTCGTGCGCGCAGAAAGGGCAGCGCATTTCGTTCCTTCGGCCCTATCCCTGGTAGATGGGAAAGCGGGCGCACAGGTCGAGCACCCGGCGGTTCACCTCGCGCTCGACGGCGCCGTTGTTCTCGACGCCGTTTTCCTTGAGGCCGTCGAGGACGTCGGCGACCATGTCGGCGATGTCGCGGAACTCGGCTTCCCCAAAGCCCCGCGTGGTGCCCGCTGGAGAGCCGACGCGGATCCCGCTCGTCTTGACCGGCGGCAATGGATCGAACGGGACTCCGTTCTTGTTACAGGTGATCCCCGCGTGCTCGAGGCTCTCGTCGGCATCCTTGCCGGTGAGTCCGAGCGGGCGGAGATCGACCAGCGCGAGATGCGTGTCGGTGCCTCCCGCCACCAGGTCCGCGCCGCGCTCCTTGAGGCGGTTGGCGAGCATTTGCGCATTGGCGATCACGGCTCTGGCATAGGCCTTGAACTCGGGCTGGAGAGCCTCGTGGAACGCGACCGCCTTGGCGGCGATGACATGCATCAGCGGACCGCCCTGAAGTCCGGGGAACACCGCCGAGTTGATCTTCTTGGCGATGACCTCGTCGTCGGTCAGCACCATTCCGCCGCGAGGGCCGCGCAGCGTCTTGTGCGTCGTCGTCGTCACCACATGCGCGTGGCCGAAGGGCGAAGGGTGTTCGCCCGCGGCGACGAGGCCCGCGAAATGCGCCATGTCGACGAGCAGGTATGCCCCGACCTCGTCGCAGATCGCGCGGAAACGGGCGAAGTCGAAATGTCGCGGGTAAGCCGAGCCGCCGGCGATGATCAGCTTCGGGCCGTGCTCCCTCGCCAGCCGCTCGAGCTCATCGTGATCGACCAGGTGGTCGTCCTGGCGGACGCCGTACTGGACCGAGTTGAACCATTTGCCCGACTGTGCCGGCGGGGCGCCATGGGTAAGGTGCCCGCCCGCCGCGAGGCTGAGGCCCATGATCGTGTCGCCGGGCTTTAAGAGCGCCAGCATTACCGCGCCGTTCGCCTGCGCGCCGGAGTGCGGCTGGACGTTGGCGAATTCGCAGCCGAACAATTTCTTCGCCCGCTCGATCGCGAGCGTTTCGACCGCGTCCGACGGAGCGCAGCCCTGATAGTAGCGCCGGCCGGGATAGCCTTCAGCATATTTGTTGGTGAGCACGGACCCCTGCGCCTCGAGCACCGCCCGGCTGACGATATTTTCGGATGCGATCAGCTCGATCTGGGTCTGCTCGCGGCGGAGCTCGGAGCGGATCGCATCCTCGACCGCCGGGTCGATCTCGCTGAGCCCGCTGGTGAAGAAGCCGTGCGGCACGCGATAGCCGGTGCCACGGTCGAGGTCTGCGGCAGTCGCCATTAGTCCGATTCCTGCAGGAGCTGGGAAAGCTGATCGACCCGGCGCTGGTGACGGCCACCGGCGAAGTCCGTGCCGAGAAAGGCCGCAACGCACGCCTTGGCCATGTCGCTGCCGATGAGGCGCCCGCCCATCGCGAGCACGTTGGCGTCATTATGCTCGCGCGCGAGCGCGGCCGAAAGCGGGTCGTCGACGCGCGCGCAGCGGCATCTCGGCTCGCGGTTGACCGCGATTGAGATGCCGATGCCCGAGCCGCATACGGCGATCCCGCGCTCCGCCTCGCCCGACGCGACGGCATCGGCCAGGCGCCGTCCGAACTCGGGATAATCGACGCTTTCGGGGCTGTTGGTGCCGAGATCGGTCACGTCGTGGCCCTGTTCGCCAAGCCAGCGGACGAGCTCGTCCTTGAGGGCGTAACCGGCATGATCGGCGGCAAGGGCGATGCGCATGGCCAATGCCTAGGCCATGCCTTCAGGATTCGCCAGCCTCAGGCCGCGAGGCGAATCTCGTCGCGGCTCCAGATCTCGACCAGCGCGTCGGTCAGCTGGTCCATCATGTCCGCCGTGTGGCATGGGTTGGGCGTGAAGCGCAGGCGCTCCGTGCCGCGCGGGACGGTCGGGAAGTTGATCGGCTGGACGTAGAGCCCGTACTCGGCGAGCAGGATGTCGCTGATCCGCTTCGCCTTGACCGGGCAGCCCACCAGCAGCGGAACGATATGCGTGACGCTCGGCATGACCGGCAGGCCGGCGGCGCCGAACTTGGCCTTCAGCATGGCGGCGGCCTGCTGCTGCGTCTCGCGCTCCTCCGCTGAAACCTTGAGGTGCCGGACGCTCGCCAGCGCGCCCGCGACGAGCACGGGCGACAGCGACGTCGTGAAAATGAAGCCGGGCGCGTAGCTGCGGATACAGTCGATGATCGTCTTCGACGCGGCGACATAGCCGCCCATCACGCCGAACGCTTTGCCCAGCGTTCCCTCGATGATCGTCAGCCGCTCCGCGACGCCCTCGCGGTCGCTGATCCCGCCGCCATGCTCGCCGTACATCCCGACGGCGTGAACCTCGTCGAGATAGGTCAGCGCATTATATTTGTCGGCAAGGTCGCAGATCGCGGCGATCGGCGCGATGTCCGCGTCCATCGAATAGACGCTCTCGAACGCGATCAGCTTGGGAGTTTCCGGCTCCTCTGCGGCGAGCAGTTCCTCGAGATGCTCGAGGTCGTTGTGCCGAAACACGCGCTTCTCGCAGAGAGAATTCTTGATTCCGGCGATCATCGAGGCGTGATTGAGCTCGTCCGAGAAGATCACGCAGCCCGGCAGCAGCTTGCCGAGCGTCGACAAGGCCGCTTCGTTGGAAACATAGCCGCTGGTGAACAGCAACGCCCCGTCCTTCCCGTGAAGGTCCGCCAGCTCGGCCTCGAGCTCGGTATGATAGTGCGTATTGCCGCTGATGTTGCGCGTGCCGCCCGAGCCCGCGCCGACTTCGCGCAGCGCTTTTTCCATCGCCTCGATGACGGCCGGATGCTGACCCATGCCGAGATAGTCGTTCGAGCACCAGACGGTGATCGGCTTGGGGCCGTTGCCGCCGAAGCAATGCGCGTTCGGGAACTGGCCCTTGGTCCGCAGGATGTCGATGAACACGCGATAACGGCCCTCACTGTGAAGCCGTTCAATCGCCGATTGGAAAATACGCTCGTAGTCCAAGGCTTACCTCGCTCGGCGGCCCTTTAGCCCCGGCCCTGGAGCAATGCCATTGCGAACGACTCGCAATTGGCTAGAGCGTCTCGACGTCGCCGATTCCGAAGCGGGCGAGCGCGCTCATCAGCGGTCGGCGGCCTTCCGCCCCCGTATAGATGATGAGCCCCTCGGAAGGTTCCGTGGGCCAGGGCTGGTCCTGCGTGAGCCAGGTGATCCGGCGCGCGATCCCGGGGCCGCCATCGACGTAGGTCACGTCGGGAAAGGCGGCACGAAGCTCGTCTGTTAGAAGCGGGAAATGGGTGCAGGCGAGGACGACCGTGTCGATGCGCACGCCGTCCCGAGCCTCGAACATCGGCCGCGCCGCGTCCTTGACGGCCTCGGCATCGATCGTCTCACCGGCCAATTTCGCCTCCGCCAGCTCGACCAGCTCGGGCGAACCGTGGCGGATCAGGGTGCAGTCGGCGGCGAACTTCGCGGCGAGGTCGTCGACATAGGGCTGGCGAACCGTCGCCTCGGTCCCGAGCACGCCGATCACGCGCGTCTTTGACGTTTCCGCCGCGGGCTTGAT
>DASURT010000151.1:0-13630 GCA_036375515.1 Sphingomicrobium sp. | reverse complement strand
CCGGCGACAAGGCCGGAGCGACGCAGGCGTTCAATGCCGTCAAGGGTGGCCGCGCCGACATCGCGCAATTCTGGCTGCTCTACCTGCAAAACAAGGCGTAACGGCTGTCTTGAGCTGAGGAAAAGGGGTGCCCGCGGCTCGCCGGCGCCCTTTTTTTCGTGTGTTTCGCGCTGTCCCGTTTCGGGATGGTTAATGGCTCTCTCCTTAGCGCCCGCGGCCCCACGGCATAGAGCTTCAAGTCGGTGCGTCTTTAAGGAACGGACATTCCGGTGCGGTTCGACGATCGCCTGCTGACTGTGCTGAACCAGCCCGCCGGCGACCGTCATGACATGGCGGTGCGCTGGAGGCAGCTGGTCGACCTTGTCGCGCGCGCCGGACCCAACAGCGCAAGCCCGGTGGTCGTGCAGGCGCTGGACACGATCCGCGCCGATGCGGCCGAAGTCGACGAGCAGCTGCGCGCCGCCGCGGCGCGCGCGGTCGCGGCGCTCCCGCTTCCGCTCGGGCTTCTCGAATATTTCGCGTCGGACCGGCTGTCGGTGTCCGCGCCGGTGCTCGCAGCGGTCACTCTCGAACGGGTTCAATGGAGCGTTCTGCTCGAACGCGCGGACGAGGAAACCCGCCGTTTCGTCGAGACCCTCCACCCCAAGCTCGCGGCCGACCTCACGGCGACGCTCGTCGAGCCTTCCGCCGAACCCCGGAGGCGCAGCCGGTTTCCGGCGGACGCGGCGCCCGCCGGGCGGTCGCTCAGCGAGGTCGTCGAACGGATCGAGCGCCGACGCCGCAGCCGCGAGAGTCAGCCGTCCGCGGGAGCGGCCGCCGGCGCAACTCCGGCCGGATCGGCGGGTCAGTTCCGCTGGGAATGCGGCCCGAGCGGCGAGATCGCCTGGGTCGACGGCGCGCCCCGCGGCGCGTTGATCGGACGATCGATCGCGCGGGCCCAGGACATCGAAGGCGACGTGCTGGACGATCAGGTTGTTCGCGCCTTCGCGATGCGCGCGCCGTTCCGTCACGGGGCCCTGACGCTCGGCGGGGAAGGCGTTGCGTCAGGGGAGTGGAAGATCAGCGGAATCCCGGCGTTCGAGCCGACCGACGGCCGCTTTGCCGGCTATCGCGGGGTCGCGATGCGCGATGCCCCGGCGACGGTCCGGGCCGAACGCTTCGAGATCCTGTCGGACCCCGATTCGCTTCGCGAGCTCGTCCACGAGATCAAGACGCCGCTGAACGCGATCATCGGCTTCGCGGAAATCATCGACGGCCAGTTTCTCGGCCCGGCCGACCGGCGCTACCGGGAGCGGGCGGAGGAGATCGTCGGCCAGGCGCGCCTCCTGCTCGACGCGATCGACGACCTGGATTTCGCCGCCAAGGTCCATTCGCCGCAGGCGCCGAGCGGGGCGCGAGCCGACCTTGCGGACCTGCTCGACCGGGCCGCGGACTCGCTCCGAAGCTTCGCGACCGAGCGCAAGGTCGAGATCGAGATCGCAAGCTCGCAACGCGTTCCGGCGGCGGCGATCGAGGCCGAGCTGGCGGAGCGGCTGATTTTCCGGCTCTCCACTTCCGTGATCGACGCTGCCGAGGCGGGCGAGCGCCTGCGCCTGTCGGTCGATCAGTCGGGGGACCAGTGCCGATTCTCGATCAGCCGACCGGCGGCGCTGCGCGGGCTGCCGGACTCGCAATTGTTCGATCCCGGAGTGGCGGAAGCCGGCTCGGGCTTTTCGCTCCGGCTGGTGCGGGGCCTTGCGCGAATTGCCGGCGGAGACCTGGTGACTTCGCCCGCGGGCTTTACGCTGGCGTTCCCGCGTGCCTGACTTGGCGCGGAACCGCCGGGTGTCTATCTGGCTGAAGACCGGGGAGGGCCTGTAGCTCAACGGTAGAGCCGGCCGCTCATAACGGCTAGGTTGGAGGTTCGAATCCTTCCGGGCCCACCATCACGCGCAGACCATCCGGGGAATGGTCGAGCATGATGGTCCGAGCGAAGCGAGGGCCGAAGCGTCGGGGAGTAGCGCAGTCTGGTAGCGCATCTGCTTTGGGAGCAGAGGGTCGCAGGTTCGAATCCTGTCTCCCCGACCATCCTCGCCATAGGCAGTCCGGGGGACTGCCGTGATGGCGAGGATCAACTCCGGCCTTACTGATTGTTCGTCTGGACGTCCCGGTTGACGTTCACGCTCACGTCGCTGTCGCCAACCTTGTTCTGCACCTTTTCACTCGTGTCCTGGACGTCGTTGCCGATGTCGGCCGCGATGTTCTGGGCGGTGTTCGTGACGTCCGCCGCGGCATTGGCCGCAACGTCTTCGTTATAGGTCACGCTGACCGTGTTGTTGGCTTCGTCCTTGCTCACCTGGCACGCGCCGAGCAGCAGGAGCGGAAGCACGACCGCAATTCGCATATCGGTTCCTCCCTTTCGGGCGATCAACGCCGCTTCCCCCGTTTCGGCTCCGGCTCGATGCCGCCCGACAGCACCGCGAGCATGGTCGTCCACGCGGCAACATTCTGCCTGAGCGCCTCGGGATCGACCTTGTCGAGCGTGTCGTCCGGCGTGTGGTGGACGTCGAAATAATAAGTCCCATCCTGGCTGAGCTCGATGCCGGGCATGCCATCCTCGATCATCGGCCCGATGTCCGACCCGTCGGCCTCGTCGAGCTTGCCGGGAACGATCCCCAGGGGCGCGAGCGCCGTCTGCAGCGCCCTGGCTTCGGCCTCGCGGTCCTTGCCGAGCTTGCTGTTGACCCGCCACACCCGCCCCGTTCCGAAATCGCTTTCGGCCAGGGCATAATGCGGTTCCTTGTGCTTCGCCCGGTAGGAAAGGCCGCCGAACAGGCCGGGCTCCTCCGCCCCGAACCAGACGACGCGGATCGTCCGCAGCGGACGTCCCGCGTCCATGATCCGCTTCGCCGCGGCGGTCGCGATGGCCACGCCCGCGGCGTCGTCGATCGCGCCCGTGCCCTGGTCCCAGCTGTCGAGGTGACCGCCGACGAGGATCGGCGGGAGGCTGGGGTCACGCCCAGGCACCTCGGCGATGACGTTGCCGGACTGTCCGCGGCCGGTTTGAGAGACGAGCGTCAGCCGCATGGTGACCGGCTTTCCGCGCTTCAGGATCCGCTGAATCTGCTCGGCGTCGGGAAGCGTGAGCGCGCCCGCCGGGATGGGCCGGACACCGTCGTCGAAGCTAATCACCCCGGTATGCGGGTTGCGGTGATAGTCCGTGCCGATCGAGCGGATCACGATCGCGATCGCGCCCTTGCGGCTGGCGATGCTGGGGCCGTGGCGCCGCGGGCCGCCGAAATAGCCATAGCCGGAGCCGTCCTGCGTGCGCGGCATCGCGTGGCTGACGAACACGATCTTCCCGCGAACCGCCTCGTCGGCCGCGGTCTCGAGATCGGCGAGAGTGTCAAAACCGATAAGCTGGCCGGTAATCCCCTCGGGCGGAGTGGAGGCGCTGTTGCCGAGCGCGGCGACGACGAGCTTCTGGGGGAAGGGCGTCAGAATCTCGGCCGCTTCGGGCCCACGGGTCCAGATCGGCATGTCGAACGGCTCCACGCGGACGTTCGCGAAGCCCATCGCTTTCAGCCTGGCGACCGCCCAGTCGCGGGCCCGCGCCTCGGCCTCGGTCCCGGCAAGCCGCTGGCCGACCTCGGTCGTCAGGCCCTCGGTAATGTCCCACGCATAATTGTCGCCGAGCGCGGCGGCGCGGAGCGCCTCGACCCGCGGATCAACCTTCGGCTGCGGCACAAGCGCCGACTGGGCAAGGACTGGAGCGGCGACGGCAAGCAGGAGGGCGGCGATGAGATAAGATTTCATGGATATCCGCTAAGGCACGAAGGGGCGAAGAGTCACGGGCGTCCGCCGATAAAATTCGACGGCTGATCGATCAAAGCAGCCGCATCTGGTTGCCCTCGGGCGGCCGGAACAGGTCGGTCCGAAGCGGGAACCTGGCCTGCCGAAGCCCGTATTTCTTCGCCGCGATCTCGAAGCGGGTCTTCAGGAGCTCGGCCCAGGGTCCGGTCCCACGCATCCGGCTGAAGAAATCGGGATCGTTGTCGCGGCCACCGCGGAACGAGCGGATCGTCGCCATCACCTTGCCCGCGCGATCGGGGTAATGCTCGTCGAGCCATGCGCGGAACAGCGGCGCGACCTCGTGGGGCAAGCGCACCGGCAGGTAGAAGCCGCCGGGAGCGCCGGCCTCGACCGCGGCTTCGACAATATGCTCGAGCTCATGGTCGGTGATTTGAGGGACGACCGGAGCGATGGCGACGTAGCAGGGCACTCCGGAGGCATTGAGCGCTTTCATGGCGGCGAGGCGCTTCATCGGTTGCGGCGCGCGCGGCTCGAGCGTTCGTGCGACCCTCGGATCGAGCGACGTCACCGAAATCGCGACCGAGGCGATGCCGAGTTCGGCCGCGGGCTTCAGAAGGTCGAGGTCGCGAAGCACTCGGTCCGACTTGGTGGTGACGGTAAATGGATGCCGGGTCTCGAGCAGGAGTTCGATGACCGAGCGCGTGATCCGCCAGCGCTCCTCGATCGGCTGATAAGGGTCCGTGTTGGTGCCCATCGCGATCGGCCGGCATTCGTAGCCGGGGCGCGACAGGGCTGCGTGAAGCAGCTGCGCCGCGCGCGGCTTCACGAACAGGCGGGATTCGAAATCCACTCCGGGCGACAGGTCGTGATAGGCGTGCGTGGGGCGGGCGAAGCAATAGATGCAGCCGTGCTCGCATCCCCGATAGGCGTTGATCGAGCGATCGAAGCCGATGTCGGGCGAGCGGTTGCGCGTCAGAATCGATTTGGGATGCTCGATCGTGACCGTGGTACGCCGCTTCGGGACTCCGTCGAGCGCCCCGACCTGATCGAGCCATTCGCCCTCGACGACCCGCTCCTTGAGGTTGAAGCGCGTGGGGGTGGGATTGCGGGTCGCCCCGCGTCCGTGGCTCGACTCGACCGGCATGGACGAAGGCTATGCCGAACACGGGAACGAAGCAAGAACATATGAATTTGAACAGACCGCGGGCGCGGCCGCCATTTGTAATGTTGCCTCCATCGAACGGCCAAGTGCCGGAGCCAACAAGGCGCGCCAACAGGGGCTCTCAAGCCAAAAGGGACATGAACATGCGCAAATATCTGTTGGCGGCAGCCGCGACGGCCGCCCTGGCCACCCCCGCCTTCGCGGCGGCGGACGGTGGCTATATCGGAATCGAAGGCGGCGCGACGTTCCCCCGGAACATGGATCTGGACGTCGTCCTCAACCACGACACCACCAGCACCACGTTCAACAACGGCTACAATGTCGACTTCAAGACCGGCTACGACGTGGACGCGATCCTCGGCTACAAGCTCGGCATTCTCCGGCTCGAGGCGGAAGGCGCCTACAAAAGGGCCAAGGTGAAGGGCCTCGGGGTCAGCACTCCGCTGATCACGGCGGTCGGCACCGATGCGGACACGACGGCCACCGCCGCGGACTTCGACGTCGGCAACCACATCGGAATCACGAGCCTGATGGCCAACGCGCTGCTCGATTCCAATTTCGGCGATTCAAGGTTCGGCGGCTACGTCGGCGGCGGCGCCGGCCGCGCCTGGGCGAGCTTCTCGGGCGACAAGGACAATGCCTGGGCGTTCCAGGGGATCGCCGGCCTGCGTTACGCCGTGAGCCCGAACGTCGATGCGGGGATCAAGTACCGCTACTTCCACACCGGCAAGCTCAACTTCGGCGACGCCTTCTCGGTCGACGGAGAGCCATTCACGACCAGGTCGAGCGGAAACTACGATTCCCACAGCGTCCTCGCGAGCCTCGTGTACAATTTCAACGCGGCTGCCGCTGCGCCACCGCCGCCAGCACCGCCGCCTCCGCCTCCGCCGCCGCCAGAAGCTCCGGCCACCCAGACCTGCCCGGACGGATCGGTGATTCTCGCCACATCGGCCTGCCCGGCGCCTCCGCCTCCGCCCCCGCCGCCTGCGCCCGTCGAACGCGGCGAGCGCGGCTGACAGAAAAGCGCATAACTGAATCCTCCCGGGCGAGAGAGCCGCCGCCCGGGAGGTTTTTTGTGCTTAATGCTCGAGGCGGGTCATTCCGGTCGGGAAGCTCGGCCAGCGATGTTCGGCCATCGCTTTCAGAGTCGGCGTGCCTTCGCGGTTGAGGCCCTGATAGACCCACATGTTCCGGAGCACGGCGGGAACGTAATAGCGCGTCTCCCAATACGGGATCGATTCGATCCACAGCAGGGGATCGCCCTTGTCATTGATAGTCGCCCAGCGCCCGACGGGAAGTGGACCGGCGTTGTAGGACGCGATCACCCGCGGCAACTGGCCCGCGGTCGCGGAATTGCCGCGCATCATCTCGATGAAGCTCTGGCCGAACTCGAGGTTGTAGCTGGGATCGGTCAGGGCGCCGTTCGAATAGGGAACCCCCCGGTTCCGCGACACGAGCTGCGCGGTGATCGGCAGAACCTGCATCAGCCCCACCGCGCCGGCCGTGCTGACGGCGGTTCGGCGAAACGCCGATTCCTGCACGATATGGCCGTAGGCGAGGGCGGGATCGACCCTCCAGCCGTTGACCGGAGTCCAGCGCGGGTTGGGATAGCGATCGGCGGCATCGGAGATCGCGCCCGGCTGGCCGTTGTTCGCGAGCCACAGCTGTGCGCCCGGCAGGTCGAGCCGCTTGGCGAGCTGGATCAAGGCGTGATGCTCCGCGGGCGTCCCGATCTTCGCCTGATGGCGGAGCATTTCCTCGGCCAGGCCGATCTCGCCGATCCGGGCGAGTTCCATCGCGCGCTTGACGTTGGGCAGATACTCGATCGGCGGGTCGCGCTGAATGTGCGGATCGGCGGGGAGCTTGGTGTCCATTCCAAGCGATTCGCTCGCGAGGAGGCCGTAGAAGCTTTCGGCCGAAACGGCCGAGGCCGCCGCGGCCCTCAGCAGCGGAGCGACCGAGCGCGGGCGGCGGCAAGCCTGTTCCGCCCGTGCCGCCCAATAATAACCGCCCGCTCGAAGCTCGCGCTGCTGGGCAAGCTGGGCCACCTGCTGAAAGGCGCGCGAGGCGGATTCGCAATCGCCGAGCCGCCAGGAAGCCAGGCCGGACACCCACGCCGCCTGTGACGCCCAGTCGCCGGCCGCGCCCTGCCGCCAGGTCTCGGCGACGCGGCGCGCGTCCATGTCCAGACCGAGCGCATAATAAGCCCAGGCGACGCGCTGGCCGGCCTCGGCGCGCGCCTCGAAGGATAGTTGCGGCCCAAGAGTGACGAGCTGGGCCTCGGCGCCGGCCGGATCGTTGGCCTTCACCAGGGGATCGAGCGCGAGGCGAAGTTCGTCGGCGGCGGGCTCACCCTGGACAGGTCGGGCGCGGTAGCGGACCGGCGCCGAGCCGAGGTTCACCGTCGCGCGCTCGGGGACGACGAGCGGCGGTGTCGTTGCGCCACGCTTGATCGCCATCAGTCCGAGCTGATTGGCCTGCGGGAGCTCGGGCGCCTCGGCGATCAGCGCCTGAAGCGGGCCAAGATCGACCAGCGGAGAACCCCTCGCGGTATAGAGCTCCGCCTTGGCGACCGGAGTCAGGATTCCGGGCGGAAGCGCGGCGATTCCGGCCTGAGCCGACGCCCATTGCCCGGCGTCGATCGCGTCGAACACGCCGCGCCAGTCCCTCGGGACGGCGACGACGGGGGCAGGAGGCGGCGAGGGCCGGCCCACCGCGGGAGCCGTTTGCGGCTGGCCCGCAGGAAGCGCGGGCGCGGCCTGGACGGGAGTCGCCGGAAGCGGGGCGAGCGGATCGGACGCGGAGGTCTGCGCGGCGGCGGGCACGGCCCAGATCAACGTTCCGAACGCAAGCAAACCCGCCTTCAAGACTCGTCCTCCATGAGCAGCAGCAAGTCCTTCCATGCCGAGGACTTGTTTGAGGGGTGATTAATCAGCTGGCGGGGGTGGAAGGTCGCGACGGTGCGCACCCCCTCGATCTTGTGGACATGGCCGCGAGCCTCGACCAGCCGCTTGCCCAGCAGCGCGAGGCACGGGCCGTCGCCGAACAGGAGCAGCCGCCGCGGCTTGACGAGGCGAATGTGGCGGAGCGCGACCTGGGCGCAGGCGGCGCGGTCGGTCTCGCTCATCCGCGCCCCGGGCGCGTGGAAACAGGAGAGGGACGCGCTGTAGGCGTCGTCGGCGCCGATCCCGATCGCGGCGAGCATCCGGGTTGCCAGCGTCCAGGAATCGCCGCCGATCGGCTGGCCCGCGGCGGCATCCTCCAGAGCGGGTCCCTCGCTCAGCAGCATGACGGCCGCATCTTCCGGCCCGTGGGGCAGGATCCGCCTGGCGGTCACCGAAGCGAGCGGCACCTGCGTGCTGCTCGCCAGCCACTCCCTCAACTCGACGAGCGTCTCGGCGCTCGGCTCGGCGACATTCGGGGGCGACGGCTCGGGGGATGGGCGATCGCTCGGCGGCGCGGGATTCAGCCAGTCGCGGGGGACTTCCTGCACGGCCACGTCAACGCCCGCGTCGAGCCACCAGGCCAACGCGCCGCGTGCCTCGGCAACGCCGATCGTTTCCATTTCCCCGCCCATCGCAACGATCCTCCCCGCCATTGACGTCATGGTCAAGGAATTGGCAGGGCAGACGAGTCGAGTTGTTCCGCAAGCGCGACGAGAGGCGTGGAACCAGAAAGCGAGAGGAGCGGATGCAGCGCGAATCCATGCAATATGACGTCGTGATCGTCGGCGCCGGGCCGGCGGGCCTCACCGCGGCGATCCGCCTCAAGCAGCTCGCCAGTGAAGCCGGACGCGACCTCACCGTCTGCGTCCTCGAGAAAGGCAGCGAGGTCGGCGCGCATATCCTCTCGGGCGCGGTGATCGACCCCATCTCCTTGAACGAGCTGATCCCCGACTGGAAGGAGAAGGGCTCCCCGCTCACCGTTCCGGTCACACAGAACCACCATTGGGTGCTGGGCAAGAGCGGCAAGTTCGCGATTCCGGGATTCCTGCTTCCGCCGTTCATGCACAACAAGGGGACCTACACGCTCAGTCTCGGCAACTTCTGCCGCTGGCTGGCGGGCCAGGCGGAAGTGCTCGGCGTCGAGATCTTCCCGGGATTCCCGGCGTCAGAAATCCTGTTCAAGAACGACGGGTCGGTGAAGGGGGTCGCGACGGGCGACATGGGGATCGCCCGCGACGGCAGCCATCGCCCCGACTACCAGCCCGGAATCGAGCTCCACGCCCGCTATACTTTCTTCGCCGAAGGGGCCCGCGGGCACCTGACCAAAAGACTGACCGAGCTGTTCGACCTTCGAAAGGACAGCGGCCCGCAGGTTTTCGGACTTGGCGTCAAGGAGTTGTGGGATATCCCTCCGGAGAAACATAAGCCGGGCCGGGTGATCCACACGCAAGGCTGGCCGCTGACCGACGCCTGGGGCGGCGGGTTCCTTTATCACCAGGAGAACAATCAGGTCGCATTGGGCTTCGTGGTCTCGCTCGATTACTCGAATCCTTATCTCTCGCCGTTCGAGGAGATGCAGCGCTGGAAGACCCATCCGGCGATCCGCGCCGAGATCGAGGGCGGCCGGCGCGTGAGCTACGGAGCCCGGGCGATCAACGAGGGCGGCTACCAGGCCATTCCCGAGCTGGTCTTTCCCGGCGGAGCGCTGATCGGCTGCTCGGCGGGGTTCGTGAACGTGCCCCGGATCAAGGGCACGCATACGGCGATGAAGTCGGCGATGCTCGCGGCCGAGGCCGCGTTCGAGGCGATCTCGAACGACCGCTCAGGCGATGTCCTCGAGGACTATCCAGAGGCGCTCCGCAAAAGCTGGGTTGCTCGCGAGCTGAGAACGGTCCGCAACGCCCAGCCGGCGGTCGCCCATTGGGGCGGGATGATCGGCACGCTCTATGCCGGGCTCGATATGTGGCTCAATTATCTGAGGATCGGCGTCCCCTGGACGCTGCGGCTGAAGGCGGACCACACGACCCTGAAGCGCAAGGAGCAGGTCGCTCCGCTCGAATATCCCAAGCCGGATGGGGTCCTGACCTTCGACCGGCTCTCGTCGGTGTTCGTATCCAACACCAATCACGAGGAGGACCAGCCGGTTCATCTGACGCTCAAGGACGCCGACATACCCACCGCGATCAACCTCCCGATCTATGCGGGGCCGGAGCAGCGTTACTGCCCGGCGAGCGTTTACGAGTTCGTCGAGGATCCGAGCGGTGAGCCGAGATTACAAATCAACGCCCAGAATTGCGTCCACTGCAAAACCTGCGACATCAAGGACCCGACACAGAACATCAACTGGGTCACACCCGAAGGAGGCGGAGGTCCCAACTACCCCAACATGTAAGCGGCTGGCGGGCGCCGTATTGGCCGGGCTGCTGTTTTCCGCCGCACCGGCGGTAGCGAACGTCAACGTCTCCGTCGAGGAAGCCGGGCTGACCTACGTCCAGGCCCGGGCCGCGGCGATGAGCGGCGACCATGCCCGCTCGGCCCAGCTGCTTTCCTCGCTGGCGCAGGCCGCGCCGCAGGACGTCGACCTTGCGCGAAAAGCCCTGAACGAGGCGATCGGCGCCGGCCAGATGGATCTTGCGCTCAGGCTCGCGCGGTCCATTCCGGCCCAGAAGCTGACGAGCGACGCGCGCCTGCTGCTAGCCGTGGACGAGATCCGGCGGCGGCGTCCCGATCGGGCGCTCGCCTGGCTGTCCGTGACCGGCGAGAACGGCGATCTCACCTTCCTTTCGCCGCTGGTGACCGCCTGGGACGCCGCGGAACGCGGTCAGCTGAACAAGGCGCTGAGCGCAATCGACGCAATTCCCGTCAACAGCCTGCTCGGCCCGCTGCGCGCGGAGGAGCGGGCGCTGATCCTGCTCAAGTTCCGCAAGACGGCGGACGCGGAGGCCTTCGCCCGCCGCGCGGTCGGCACGGCCGGTGCCCGCGAGAACCGGCTTCGACTGGCGCTCGCCGACGGCTTCATGGCCGCGGGAGACCGCGCCCGCGCCGGAATCATGCTCGAAGGCATGGGAGCGGACGCTCCGGAGGCCCGCCAGCGCGTTCTTGCCGGAAAGCCGAGCGGGCAGGCGATCGACACGACGGCCAAGGCGTTGGGCGAAGCGCTGACCGCCTTCGCGGGCGACCTCGCGCGAATGCAGCGCGCCGCTCCTCCGATCGGGCTTGCTCAGGTCGCGCGCTACGCCAATCCGGACAACAGCAGCTCGGCCCTGCTGCTCGCCTTGCTGCTCGACGGTCAGGATCGCTCCGCCGAAGCGCTCGCGCTCCTGAACTCGATCTCGCCGGACGATGCGATGATCGGCGCGGTGCGCGACGTGCAGGTCCGGATCCTCAGCGACGAGAAGCGCTTCAACGAGGCCTATGCCATCGCCGCCCGGGCCGCGGCCGCGCCGGGCGCGGGAATCAACGACCTGTCGCGCCTCGGCGACCTCTACCAGGCGATGAAGCACAACGGCGAGGCGGCGGACGCCTACGGACGGGCGATCGCCCTGGCCAACGCCCAGGGCATCAAGACCGATGTATGGACGCTCCTGCTGCTCCGCGCGAGCGCGCTCGAGGAAGCGGGCCGCTGGAAGGAGGCCCGGCAGGCGCTCGAGCAAGGCCTGGCGATCGCGCCCGACCAGCCCCTGCTGCTCAATTTTCTGGGCTACGCGAAGCTCGAGCGGGGCGAGGACCTCGATTCCGCCGAGGCGATGATCCGGAAGGCGAGCGAGCTTGCTCCGGACAATGCGTCGATCACCGACTCGCTCGGCTGGGCGCAGTACAAGCGCGGCAAGGTCGCCGAAGCGATCGCGACGCTTCAGAGCGCCGCGGCGAAGGACCCCGACCAGGCGGAAATCCAGGAGCACCTCGGGGATGCGCTGTACAAGTCGGGCCGCCGGTTCGAGGCGCGCTTCGCGTGGAACGCGGCGCTGGTCACCGCCGAGGACGAGATCGCCGCGCGCGTGAAGGCGAAGCTCGAGTCCGGGCTTACCGCGGCCAACGCGGCGCCTTGATCCCGCTCAGCGAGATCGCGCCGGCCAAGCTGAACCTAGCGCTTCACGTCCGGGGCAAGCTGCCGGACGGCCGCCATGCGATCGAAACCGTGTTCGCCTTCTGCGTCGACGGCGACCGGTTGAGCGCCGAGAAAGCCGAAACGCTGTCGCTCAGGGTGGACGGGCCGTTCGCGGGGGACCTTGGCGATCCGAACGACAATCTCGTTGTTCGGGCGGCAAGAGCGCTGCGCCAGGCCGCCGGCGTCCGCGAGGGCGCGACCATTCAGCTCGACAAAATCTTGCCCATTGCCTCGGGCGTCGGCGGGGGATCGGCGGATGCGGCTGCCGCGTTGCGGCTGCTGACGGCCTTGTGGAGCATCGACCCGGCCCATGCGTCGGCCGTCGCGCCGGAGCTCGGAAGCGACATTCCCGCGTGCCTGCTCAGCCTGCCGGCGCGGGGCGAAGGCGCGGGGGACCAGCTAACGCCGATCGCGCTTCCCGAGGTCGCCGGCAAACCGGTGCTTCTCGTCAACCCGCGGCTGCCGCTCCCGACCGCGGAGGTGTTCGCCCGCTGGGACGGGATCGACCGTGGGCCGCTCGGCGAATGGCGATACGGGCGCACCGACCTCCAGCCCGCCGCGATCGAGCTGGCGCCGCAGATCGAGACGATCCTCGCCTGGCTGTCGTCGCAGCCTGGAGCGGAGTTCGCGCGCATGTCAGGGAGCGGCGCGACCTGCTTCGCTTTCTTCGAAACGGACGAGGCGAGGGATTCGGCCGCGGAAGCGGTTCCACGCGAATGGTGGCGCCTGGCGACGAGCCTGCTGTAAGGGCGTCCGGCGATGACCGAAGGGCGCCCAATCCTGACCGCTGAGGCGATGCGTGCGGCCGAGCGATCGGTCATCGACTCCGGCACCGGCGTCGAGCAATTGATGGAGCGCGCGGGGGCGGCGCTCGCCGAAGCGACGTATCGCTTCGCAGGGCCGCTTCCGGCGTTGGTCGTCGTGGGACCCGGAAACAACGGCGGTGACGGCTATGTCGCGGCTCGCCACCTCGCGGAGCGCGGCATCGCGGTGCGCGTCGCGGCGCTCGCGGAGCCGAAAAGCGATCCGGCCAGGTGGGCGCGGTCGGAGTGGCAGGGCGAGGTCGAGTCGTTGTCCGACTCAACGGCGCCCGAACCGCTGCTGATCGATGCGCTGTTCGGGACGGGGCTCAAGCGCGGCCTCGACAACGCTTCCGCCGCGAATCTTTCGCGGCTGTGTGGACAGGCGCTCGTCAGGGTGGCGTGCGACCTTCCGAGCGGCGTCGAAACGGACAGCGGGGCGGAGCTCGGCGAAGTGCCGGGCTTCGATCTGACCGTCACCTTCGCGGCCCTGAAGCCCGCGCACCGCCTCTATCCGGCGATGCACAAATGCGGCCGGGTCGTGATGAGCGACATCGGCATCCGGGCACTGACGCACTGGCATGAGATTGCGCCGCCGCGGCTGCCGCCGCTCGACCCCGGCGGCTACAAATATACGCGCGGCATGGTGCATTGCGTCGGCGGAGCGATGGTCGGCGCGGTCGCGCTCGGCGCGACGGCGGCGGCGCGGGCGGGCGCGGGCTATGTCCGGATCGGGGCCGACCAATATGTGCCCAACGTTCCGGCCTCGGTCGTCCAGGGCCAGGAGGGCGGCCTGGACGATCCCCGTATCGGCGCTCTCCTG
>DASURT010000150.1:0-8226 GCA_036375515.1 Sphingomicrobium sp. | reverse complement strand
GACCGGCAAGGAATATGCGATGCTGGAGCTGCTTTCGCTCCGCAAGGGCACGACGTTGACCAAGGAGATGTTCCTCAACCATCTCTACGGCGGCATGGACGAGCCCGAATTGAAGATCATCGACGTGTTCATCTGCAAGCTGAGGAAGAAGCTGAGCCTCGCCTGCGGCGGTGCGAACTACATCGAGACCGTCTGGGGCCGGGGCTACGTGCTGCGCGATCCGGAATCCGACGAGGCTTCGGAGCCGGAAGCCGCGGTCGCCTAGGCTTTCTGGGGGCTGAAGGGGAGGAGGCGGGGCGCTTCGGCGCTCCGCCTTTTTCGTTGATCGGAAGGCCGCCAGCCCGCGGACTGCGAATTCTCATTTTGAGGCGTACGCAAAACGGGTCTAGAGAGTCGGCCGGCGCTGACGGGACGAGAAGAGGCATGCCGGATTTCCTGATCGAACGTGTAATGCCGGGCGTATCGGGCCTCAGCGCGAGCGACCTCAGGCAAACCTCACAATTGTCATTCGCGAAGATGCAGGAAGAGTTCCCGACGCTTCGCTGGCTCCAAAGCTATGCGACGGACGAGACCCTCTATTGCGTCTATCGGGCGCCGGACGAAGTGACGATTCGCGAATATGCGAAGGGATCCCCACTGCCGGTCCACAAGATTTCCGAGATCCGAGTCACATTGGACCCGGCAACGCTGGACGACAGCTAGGCGTCGATCAGCAGCCGGTTTTTGGAGCGGCGGGTGGGGAGCGCTACGGGCTCGTTCACCGCCAGGTCGGCCTCCGCCTCGTCCATCCGCCGCCAGCCGTCGCGGCCCAGCCGCTCCAGGGGGTGGAAGCTCGTCTTGTAGGCCATGCGGGGCGAGCCTTCGACCCAATAGCCGAGATAGACGTACGGCAGGCCCGCGCGCGAGGCGCGGACGATATGATCGAGGATGATGTAGGTGCCGAGCCCCTTTCGGGCGTCCGGGCCGACGTCGAAGAAGCTGTAGATCATGCTGAGGCCGTCGCTCTGCTGATCGCTGAGGCAGGCCCCGATTAGCCGTCCGGGTCGGCCATCGACCGGCGGCTCGCGATATTCGATGACGTAGGTGCGGACCGGGGTCTGCTCGACCATGTCGGCAAAGTCGCTCTCGTCCATCTCGGCCATTCCGCCGCCCGGGTGGCGTGCCGCGAGATAGCGGCGAAGCAGCGAATATTGCTCGTCCGTGGTCCACGGCTTGCATGCGGCGACCTGCAGGTCGGCGTGCCGCCGAAGCAGCTTGCGCTGGGTCGCGTTCGCCTGGAATTCGGAGGCGAGCACCCGGACCGAGACGCAGGCCGAGCAATCGATGCAGCTTGGGCGATAGGCAACCGACTGGCTACGGCGGAATCCGATCCGCCCGAGCGCTTCATTGAGATCGCCGGCGTGGCGACCACTGAGCTCGGTGAACACCTTTCGCTCGACCTTGCCCGGAAGATAGGGACACGGGCTCGGGTTCGTGACGAAGAATTTGGGAAAGCGGAACGGTGCGCTCACCCGGGGCCTCTCTTCTTGGTTACGGTCCTCTTTATGCGGCTGGTAAACGCCGAAGGGAAGGGTTTGGAAGCCCCGAAGGGCGCAAAGTTTGGCATTGTCCCGGCAAGGGACAGGCAAAGGCCGCGGCGAACCGCGAATTTCAGTCGAGCGATGCCCGCTGGACCCTGAATCCCGCCGCTTCGAGTCGCGCCACGACGTCGTCGATCGCCGCCGGATCGCGAGCCTCGCATTCGACCTCGATCACCGTGTCCTTGGCGGGCAGCTGGGTGAAAATCCGGCTGTGGTTGACCTCGATGATGTTGACCCCGGCCTCACAGACCTTGGCGGTGATGGCCGCGAGCGCCCCGGGCTGATCGGACGCGGCGACCTGGAGACGCGCGATCCGCCCCTGCCGGACGAGGTCGCGGACCAGGACGTTGGCGAGAAGATGCGTGTCGATGTTCCCGCCGCACAGGATCGTCGCGACCTTCCTTCCCTTGAACCGTCCCGGATCGGACAGCATCGCCGCGAGCCCCGCAGCGCCCGCCCCTTCGACCACGGTCTTTTCGATCCCCACCAGCATCGCAACCGCGCGCTCGAGGTCGCGCTCGGACACGAGCATCACGTCGTTCGCGAGATCCTTGAGGATCCGCGAGGTGAGCTCGCCCGGCTGCTTGACCGCGATGCCCTCGGCGAGCGTGTCGCCCCCGAGCGGCATGTGACAGTCCTGGATCGCGCATTTCATCGACGGATAGAGCTCCGCCTCGACCCCGATCAGCTCGATGCCAGGCTTGACCGCTCGCGTCGCGATGGAGACCCCGGACATGAGGCCGCCGCCGCCGATCGGGACGACGATCGTGTCGAGATCGGGCGCATCTTCAAGCAGCTCGAGCCCGACCGTCCCGGCGCCCGCGATGATCCGCGGGTCGTCGAACGGATGGACGAAGACGTAGCCCTTCTCGAGCGTGAGCTCGCGCGCCTTGGCGAAGGCGTCGTCGAACATGTCGCCGTGAAGAACGACATTTGCCCCATGCCCTTCGGTCTGGGTGACCTTCACCGTCGGGGTGGACTCGGGCATCACGATGGTCGCCGGGATGCCGAGGCGCTTGGCATGATAGGCGACGGCCTGGGCGTGATTGCCCGCCGAGGCCGCAATCACGCCTCGCGAGCGTTCCTCGGGCGAGAGCTGCAGCAATTTGTTGAGCGCTCCGCGTTCCTTGTAGGCCGCGGTGAACTGCAGATTCTCGAACTTGAGCCAGACCTCCGCGCCGATGATCTCGGACAGGGTCCGGCTGACCAGCATCGGCGTGCGGATGACCGCGCCCTTGATGCGTTCGGCGGCGGCGCGGATGTCATCGACGGTCGGGGGCTGCATGGAAGACGTCTGGAGCATTTGCGGCTGGCCTAGCCCTTCAAGGCCGGCCAAACAATGCTATGCGGCCGTAATGATCAGGACCGTCCTCGCGCTCGTCGCGACCCTCCTTTCCTCCGTTTCGTTCGCCGATACCCTCGTCAGCAACGTCAACGGCATCCAGGTCGGGCCGGACGGCAAGCTGCAGCATTTCACCGGACTGCTGATCGGCGACGACGGCAAGATCATCGAAGTCTTCGGTGGACGATGGGCGCAGCTAACGGACGCGAAAATCGTCGATGGCCAGGGCCGCACGCTGCTGCCCGGCCTGATCGACGCCCACGGTCATGTCGTTGAATCGCCGGGTCAAGGCTCGGGACTCGGACTCTTGAGCGTGCGTTTGGACCTCAGCGGCACAACCTCGATCGTCGATTTGCAACGGCGGCTCAAATCCTACGCCGATACGCATCCCGACTCTCGCTGGATCCTCGGCTTCGGCTGGAACCAGGAATTGTGGCCTGACAAGAGGTTTCCGACGGCGGCGGACCTCGACACGGTGGTCAGCGACCGCCCGGTCTGGCTCGAGCGTGTCGACGGCCATGCCGCGATCGCCAACAGCGCCGCCATGAAAGCCGCCAGCGTCACCGCGCAGACGCCGGCCCCCGCGGGCGGCCGGATCGAAAACGGGCTATTCGTCGACAACGCGATAGACCTCGTCGGCAAGGCGGTTCCCTCGCCGACACCAGCCGAGCTCGACCAGGCCCTCGCCAAGGCGCAGGACATTTTGCTCAGCTACGGTGTGACCTGCGTCGGATCGATGAGCACACCACTCAGTAGTTGGAATGCGATGCGGCGCGCGGGTGAGGCAGGTCGGCTGAAGGTGCGGCTGATGGTCTATGCCGACGGCCTTGGTTCGCTGAAGGCAATGCCGACGCCGACGCCATGGCTCTACGGCGATCGCCTCAGGATGGTGGGCATCAAATTTTACGCAGACGGCGCGCTCGGCTCGCGCGGAGCGTGGCTGAAGCAGCCTTATGCCGACAAGCCCGACACGCGCGGGCTTCAGTTCCATTCGGACGAGGAATTATTCAATCTCGCCAAGCAGGCGGCTGTGGCCGGGTTCCAGGTTGCGATCCATGCGATCGGCGACGCCGCCAACGCCCAGGTGATCGGGGTCTATGAACAACTGTCGAAGAAATACGGCCGCGATCGCCGCTGGCGGATCGAGCATGTCCAGATCGCCGATCCCATCGACATCCCGCGCCTTGCCCCCGCCGGAATCATCGCGTCGATGCAGCCGACGCACCAGACGAGCGACCGGCTGATGGCCGAGAAACGGCTCGGGCCGAACCGGCTCGCCGGCGCTTATGCCTGGCAGTCGGTGCTGAAGAGCGGCGCCAAGCTGGCCTTCGGCTCGGACTTCCCGGTGGAATCGCCGAACCCCTTCCCCGGTCTTGCCGCCGCAATCAGCCGGCAGGACATGAGCGGCGAGCCGCCGGGCGGCTGGATCCCGTCGGAGCGACTGACCTTCGCCGAGGCGCTCGACGCCTTCACGCGCGGCGCGGCTTATGCCGGCTTCGCCGAGGACAGGATCGGCGCTCTCGAACCCGGCAAATGGGCCGATTTCATCCTGATTGACCGCGACCCGACCAAGGTTGATCCGCGGACGCTGGCCCGAACCGAAGTGCTGGAAACCTGGGTCGCGGGGAAAAAAGTGTGGGAGCGGACGCCTAGCGCTTCGCCGGCTGAGCGCGGGAAATGAGCATCGACGGCGTCAGGATCTGCGGCAGCTCCTCGGGCGGCTTGCCGGGCGCATACCAGAGGTAGAGCGGCACTCCGGCACGACCTCGGGCTTCGAGGAAGCGAGTGATCGCCGGATCGCCGTTGGTCCAGTCACCCGCGAGCACCTTCACCCCCGACTTTCGGAACGCGTCGCGCACCTCCTCGCGGTCGATCGCCGCCGCCTCGTTGGCCTTGCAGGTGAGGCACCAGTCGGCGGTGAAATAGACGAAGACCGGCCGGCCGTGCGCGACATAGCTTGCGACGCGCGCTTCGCTCCACAGCTCGGCGCCTTCAATTGCATGCGCCGGTGCGTTCGTGCGCGGCGGCACCTGCCACATCGCCAGTCCGACCACGAGGACCGACAATGGCAAGATGACCCAGCCGTCCCTGGCTTCGCGCCGCTGCGCAAATCCGTACCAAATCAGCAAAGCCGTCAGCACCGCCACCGCCACAAGCGCGACCACCAGGCCGCGCGGCCCCGCCTGGCGGCCGAGCAGCCAGATGCAGGCGACCGCGGTCGCCCCCATCGGAATGGCGAGAAAACGCTGCAAGCGCTTCATCCACAGGCCCGGCCGTGGAAGCCGGTTGCGAAGCGCCGGAACGAGCGAGACCAACAGGAACGGGATCGCAAGGCCGAGACCGAGCGCGGTGAACACCAGCACGGATCCGACGGGCGGGAGCAGAAGCGCCGTGCCCAGCGCCGCACCGAGGAACGGGCCGGCGCAGGGCGTTGCCACGAACGCCGCGAGCGCTCCGGTGCCGAAACTCCCCGCTGGCTTTGCGCTCCGGCCGAGCACCGGCAGTTCCAGAAGGCCGACGAGGTTCACGGTAATCGCCACGGACAGCAGCAGCAGCAGCATGATCGTTCGCGGGTCCTGCAGCTGGAATGCCCAGCCCGCCTCGGCACCGGCGGCACGGATCGCAAGCAACACCGCGCCCAGCGCGCCGGTCCCAACCACCGCTCCGGCCGTGTAGGCGAGGGCGTCGGATCGCGCCCGCTCCGCCTCGCCGCCCGCGCGGGCGAGGTGCAGCGCTTTCAAGGCGAGGATCGGGAACACGCAGGGCATCAGGTTGAGCAGGATGCCCCCGGCGATCGCCCCGAGCACCGCCCAGATGATGGCCTGGGCTCCGAGCTCGCCGATTCTCGATCCGCCTTCGGGCACCGGTCCCGGGACGGCGCGGAACTCGAGCCCGCGGCCGTCGCCGAGCGCGAGCACGCCCGCGAACTCCTTCGGCGGGCCGTTCTTGCGTTGGAGCTCGGCGACGATCCAGTCGCCCGAGCGGCGGAAGCCCTGCTTCGCCGCATAGTCGACCGGCCCATCGGTGATCGGGAACAAATAGGGCTCCCCGACCGCGACGCTCGCCGGGATCGGGATCGCGATCCGCAGCTTGTCGCCCCCGATCGCGAAATGGCCGAGGCTCACCAGCGGCCTCGGCAGGGCTCGGCGCCACTCGTCGAATTGCGCCCGTTCGGGCGTTCCGGCCCCGACCGGCAAATCGAGCGAGAACTCGCCCCGCTCGGGCACGCAGATCTTGTCGGTGCAGGCGAGCCACCGCGCGTTGGCGCGGATCGGGATCGTGCCGGTCGCGTCGGCGGGCACTTTCAGTCGCACGAGCACGGCGTAATCGCGCTCGTAAACGTAGTTCATGAGGTCCGCGATCGTCAGCCGAGTCGGCACCGGGTAGCGCAGCGGCCCGACCGAAAAGCCGGGCGGCAACTGCCACTTCACGTCCATCGGCAGCCCGGCGTCGCCGGGATTGAGCCAATAGCCATGCCAACCCGGGTTGGTGCGCATCTTGATCGCGAGTTCGACCTCGCCGCCGGGCGGTGCGGGCCCTTCGGCAACCAGCTGCGGCTCGATTCCACGGGCCTGCGCGAGCGCGGGCACGAGCAGCAGCGCAAGCAGGATGAGCAGCCGCGGGAGCATCGCTCCGCGCTAGCTTTTGTTGCCGGTGCCGTCGAGGCGGGCGGCCGCATTGTTGCCCGGAAGATTCACTGGTAAATGCGAACCGTTCGCAATGCGGAGAGTCGCCATGCGCACACCTCTCGCCGCCTCACTCGTCATCCTGCTCGCAACCAGCTCGGCAACGATCGCCAACGAAGGCGGAAGCATGCCTTCGACGGCGCCGAGCATAAGCGCGCCCGATTTCGATGCCGCCGCCGAATATCGGGCCGGGGTCGACTCGCTCAAGGGCAGCCGCTTCGCCGAGGCGAAGGAGTCGTTCGGTCGCGTGCTCGAGGTGTTGCCGAGCGACGCCAACGTGAATTTCCTCGCCGGAATGGCCGATACCGGCCTCAACGACCTGAAAAGCGCGGCCAAGCATTACGAGCGCGCCGTCCGGTCGAACGGCAAGCTGGTCGTGGCCCAGCGCGAGCTTGCCATCACCTACGTAAAGCTCGGCAACCGGGAAAAAGCGCAGTCCACGCTCGAAAAACTGCAAAAGCTCGACCAGGCCTGCGCCGGGACATGCGAGGACGCACAAAAGCTCAAGGACGCGATCGCGGCCATCCAGACAGCGCTCGCGTCTCCGTCGCAAGCCAGCCTGCAGACCGATCCGCCACTGCTCTTCGCAAGCGCGGCCGCGGGCGATCATGCCTATCTCGACGCGGTCAGCCTGATCCACGAAGGTCGCTACGCGCGGGCGATCGCTTCGCTCGAGCGGGCCCGCGCGAGCTTTGGCGCACATCCCGACATCCTCACCTACCTCGGCTTCGCCAACCGCAAGCTGCACCGCTACGACATCGCGGAGAGCTATTACCGCGAGGCGCTTGCCGCCGCTCCCGAGCACAAGGGCGCGACCGAATATTATGGCGAGCTGATGGTCGAGCGCGGCAACCTCGTGGGCGCCAAAGCGATGCTTGCCCGACTCGACCGCATCTGTACCTTCGGCTGCGCCGAAGCCGACGAGCTGCGCCAGTGGATCAAGGACAAGCGCGCGCCGGCGTCCTGATCGCCGCCGCGCTTCTGCTGCTTGCCGCGGACAAGCCCGCGGGAATCCCGATCCGCGAGGTCCGCTGGCTTGCCGCGGGCGTGCCGGTGGAGACGGTCAATCGGCTGCCCGCCGAATGTTCGCGACTGCCGTCCGGTGCGAGGGCGCGCCGCTCGGCGGAGATCGGGCGCGTCATGTTCAGGGCGCCGTTGCTGCTCGGCGGGCAGGCCGCGCGCGTCGGCTTGAGCTGCTCGAGCTGCCACCTGAATGGCCGCGGCAATCCCGATTTCCACTTCCCCGGCATATCGGGAACGGCCGGAACCGCGGACGTCACCGCTTCGCTCCTCAGCAGTCATCGCGGTGATGGCATCTTCAATCCAAAGCCGATCCCCGACCTTGCCGCGAACCCGGCGAAACGGATCGTGTCGCGCGATCCCGCAAAGCCAGACCTCGACAGGTTCATTCACGGACTGATCACGCAAGAGTTCGACGGGCCCGAGCCCCCGCCCGCCATCCTCGACGGAGTGGCGGCTTACGTGCGCTCGATCGCGCGGGAAAATTGCGGGAAGGGTGACGTGCCGCTCACTGCCGAGCTGCTTCTTTCGGACGTGGATTCGGCGCTTCGGCTGGCACGGGACGAGCGGGATCAGGCCACGGCCCGACTCCTCATCG
>DASURT010000149.1:0-6134 GCA_036375515.1 Sphingomicrobium sp. | reverse complement strand
CAGCCCCTCCTTCCAATGCGCCCGCTGCAGCTGCCAGATGCCGAGCCCGATCATCGCCGCGACGGCGGCCGCGACCACGATCGTTGGAATGACGGGCAGCCGCCGGATCATTCGACGTTTCGTCCTCGAGACTGCGGTTTCCTAGCCGTGGACCGGCGCGCCCCAGCCGCCCCAGACGTAGATCGAGGTGAACAGGAAGAGCCAGACGACGTCGACGAAATGCCAGTACCAGGCGGCCGCCTCGAACCCGAAATGCTGCTTCGGAGTGAAGTCGCCGCGCACCGCCCTGAACAGGCAGACGCTGAGGAAGATCGTTCCCACGATCACGTGGAAACCGTGGAAGCCGGTCGCCATGAAGAAGGTCGCGCCGTAGATATTGCCTTTGAAGGCGAAGGGCGCGTGGATGTACTCGTAGGCCTGAACGCTGGTGAACAGGACGCCGAGCAGGATCGTCAGCAGCAGGCCGAGCTTCAACCCGTCGCGGTCGCCGTGGATCAGCGAGTGATGCGCCCAGGTTACGGTGGTTCCCGAGCACAGCAGAACCAAGGTGTTGAGCAGCGGGAAGCCCCAGGGATTGAGGACCTCGATGCCCTTGGGCGGCCATTGTCCTCCGACCGCCTCGACCGCGGACGGGAAGAGCGAGGAATCGAAGAACGCCCAGAACCAGGCGAGGAAGAACATCACCTCGGAGGCGATGAACAGAATCATCCCGTAGCGCAGGTGAAGCTGGACGACCGGCGTATGGTGACCGCCATGCGCCTCGCGGATCGTGTTCGACCACCAATTGTACATGGTGATGAGAACGCCGAAGACGCCGATGGCGAAAACGACCGGGCCGTAGCGGTTGTCGTGCCACCACATGACGAGCCCGCTGAACAGGATGCCGCCGCAGGCCGCGCCGATGATCGGCCACGGATCGGGCTCTACGAGGTGGTAGTCGTGGTTCTTCGTCGCGGCCATGTCTTGCGGATTCCCTCGTTCTTTCTCGCCGGCTCTAGCGGCCGGACGCGGCACTTTCCACAGGGTAAAAGGTGTAGCTGAGCGTGATCTCGTCGATGCGCTTCGTGTCGGGATCCTTGAGGATCGCCGGATCGACGAAGAAGATCACCGGCATGTCGACGGACTCGCCGGCTTTCAGGGTCTGCTCGGTGAAGCAGAAACATTCGATCTTCTTGAAATATTTGCCGGCCTGGTCGGGGCTCACGTTGAACACCGCCTGGCCGGTGATCGGCCGCGCGGAGAGGTTCTGCGCGTGGTAGAAAATCTGCGTGCGGGCGCCCGGCGCGATCCGCACCGTCGCCTGCTTGGGCTCGAAGCGCCACGGCAGGCCCGGGTGGACGTTCGCGTCGAACCGCACCCCGATCTGTCCCGCGACTGCCCCCGGCGCAGTCTCGGCCCTGAGTGGCGTGCCGTCGAAGCCGGTGAGTTGGCAAAAGATGCGGTAGAGCGGCACCGAGGCGAAGGCGAGGCCGAGCATCGCCGCCACGATCACGGCCATGATCATCGCCGTGCGCCCGTTTCTTCGCGCCGCCAATGCCGTCACCAGTTCATCCCCGTCTTGGCAATCGTGATGAAGAAGAGAAGCACGACGAAACCGCCGAGCAGCCAGGCCAGGATCCGCGCGCGCTCGCGCTGGCGCTTGCGGATGATCTCGTCTTCAGGGACCGGCATCACAGCCATCGATCCACGACCAGCGCGGCGAACAGCGCGAAGAGGTAGAAGACCGAATAGCCGAACAAATGCTTTTCCGGCTCCATTTGCCTGGGATCGGTCGCGCGGTTGGCGAGCACCCGACCGGCAAGGACCAGGAAGACGAAGCTCAATACCGCCGCGCATCCGCCGTAAACCGCTCCCGTCAGGCCCACCGGCCACGGCGCGATCGCCGCCGCCGCCATCGGCAGGCTGTAGAGGAACATCTGCCGGCGGGTGCTCTCGACCCCCGCGACGACGGGAAGCATCGGAATTCCGGCCGCCGCATAATCCGAGCGGACGAACAGCGACAGCGCCCAGAAATGCGGCGGGGTCCACAGGAAGATGATCCCGAACAGAAGCACCGGCAGGAGCTCGATCCGGCCGGTCGCCGCGACCCAGCCGATCAGCGGCGGGAAGGCGCCCGCGGCCCCCCCGATCACGATGTTCTGCGGAGTGCGCGGCTTCAGCCAGACGGTATAGACGAGGACGTAGAACAGGATCGATCCGGCGAGCAGGACGGCGGCGAGCCAGTTGGTCGCAAGGCCCATCAGCAGGACCGAGAAGGCGCCCAGGCCCACTCCGAAATGCAGCGCCGACTGGCGGTCCATCCGCCCGGCGGGCAGCGGTCGCTTCGCGGTGCGGCGCATCTTCGCGTCGATGTCGGCCTCGTACCATTGGTTGAGCGCCCCGCACGCGCCCGCGCCGAGCGCGATGCACAGGATCGCCGTGAAGCCGATGGCCAGCGGCGGCAGGCTCGGCGCGGCGAGCATCCCGGCGAGGCCGGAGAAGACGACGAGGCTCATCACGCGCGGCTTGGTGAGCGCGAGGATATCGCGCCAGTCGGCCGGCAGCGCGGCTGGGTGGGTCATCTCGATGGCGGGCACGGGCCGGGCTATAGGGAGTCGGTCCGAGAAGGAAAAGCCCTCGGGGATGGCCCGTGCAGCGTGGCGTTCATCCGGCCCCGCTATGCCGCCTCCGCATGACCCGGAGAGGTCGACGTCCCCTCGTTCGGCGGGACGGCGCAGCAGCCGGGCTTCGCCGCGTTCGGCCACGTGGTCGAAGGCATGGACGTGGTGAAGGCGGTCCTCGCCGCGCCGGTATCGCCGGCCAAGGGCGCCGGTCCCATGAAGGGACAGATTCTCGAACCGCCGGTCAGGATCGTCACGGCCGCCAGGCCGAAATGACGCCGCCGGGCGTCGGCGGGAACCATTTGTTCATTTTCGTCGAGCATCAAGCGAAATGGAGCAACGCTCGGGATGATTCCGTGAAGCAAGCCGAAGTCCAATCGGAGCGCAGGCGCGCGGACAGGACCGCTCTGCGGCTCGACGCCACGATGCGCGAGCCCGGCCGCGGCCGTCTCGCCGTCCGCCTGATCGACATATCGACTCACGGATGCCGGATCGAAGCGACTGGCGGAGGCTATCCCGACAGCTGGCTCCTGCTCAGCATCGCCGGTCTCGAGACGCAATATTGCCGGGTCGTCTGGAACTGCCACGAATTCGCCGGCCTCGAGTTCGAATCGCCCCTGTCCGAGGCGGTTCTCGAGAAGCTTCTGCAAGGCCAGAAGCAGGTTTCCGACGCCACGATCAGCGAAATGCGCAACATCGCCAGCCGGACGCATCGCCTGGCGACCATCCAGACCGACCAATATACGCCGGTGCTCAGCGAACTGTCGGAGAAACTGGCGGTCGAGGCGGTGATCGAAGGCCTTCGGCTGGCCGACACCAAGGGTCCGGTTCCCACGTCACGCTGACGGCACGCCGCCAGGACTGATCAGGCGGCCTTGGCCCGTCCGCCGAGGACCGACCCGATTCCGCCCTCCGCCGCGACGCGCTGCCCAAGCGAGCCGCGCGGCAGCTCCATCTTGAGCGCCCACGACAGGACCGCCTCGAGCTGCTTGATCGTGGGTTCGTCGCACGATCCGTCGAAGGCGAGCTTGACGACCGGAGCCATCGGCGAGCGGAGCTGGATCTTCAGCCCCTCGGCCTCGACGAGCTTGAGATATTCCTCCGGAGCGTCCTCCGCGTCCAGCGCGAAGTCGTAGGCGGCGCTGAGGCCGTCGATCAGCGCGGCCTCCGCGCGCAGCTTTGCCGCCTGGGCCTCTTCGGCCTTTCCGCGGACTTCCACCAATTTGCTCTGCAAGGTCCCCTCCATCGGGCAATGCGGTGATTCGACTGGTTCCTCGGCGGCCGGTGCGGGTATCTCCTCGGCGACCGGGGCGGATATCTCCTCGACCGGCGCGGGCTCTTCGGTGGCCGGTGCGGGCTCCTCGGCGACGAGCTCAGGCTCGTCGGCGATCGGTTCGGGTTCCTCGGCGACGGGCTCAGGCTCGTCGGCGATCGGTTCGGGTTCCTCGGCAACGGGCTCAGGCTCGTCGGCGATCGGTTCGGATTCCTCGGCGACGGGCTCAGGCTCGTCGGCGATCGGTTCGGATTCCTCGGCGACGGGTGCCGATTTTTCCGCGGGAGGTTCGGGCGTGGCGCTCGGCGTCGCCGAAGCGACGGTTCCGAAAAAGCCCTTCGCTCCGGCGAGAGCGTCGAAGACCTTCGCGGAAAAGCCCGGCTTCGCGTTCCCCGCTTCCGCCTGGGCAGGCTCCGCGAACGGCTCCGGCTCGATCGTCTCGGGCTCCGCTTCGGTTTCTTGCTGGACTGCCTCCGCCTCAACGACGGCTTCGTCCGGCGTCGCGGCGGCCTCGGGCTCGCTCTCGGCCACGGCCTCTTCGGGCGGGCTCGGCGCGATTTCCGCATCCGCAGCAACCTCCCCGGAGGGCTCGGGCTCCTCGGCGATGGCCTCTGGAATCTCCTCGACGGCGGTTACGCCGGTCTCGATACTGACCAGGCCGTAAACGAAGTCGACCGTTTCGCCGGCCGTGCTGAACGGCAGCAGGGTGACGCTGCACCGCGTCGTTCCGTCCTCGGCCTCGAACATGTCCTCAAACGCGAGCGCGTCCCTGGAGATCGCGACGATCCCGAGCTTGCCGGCGATGGACGACAGCGCCGACGGTTTCGGAGCATCGGCGATCAAACCGGGCTCGGCACCGCTTTTGAGCGTCGCTCCGAGATGGCGAATCTCGGCGTTCTCGCCTCCGCCCACGAGCTCGAGCAGGACGCTGCACGGCGCCACGTCGGATATTTCGAGCGGATCGAGGTCGCGAATCGGGGGAAGGTCGCGATCGCGGCGAATCGACAGCCAATAGTTGAAGACGCTCGCGTGCTTGCGCCGTTCGGAGGCGCTCATGCCCTTGAACGAGCGCAGCAGGGCTTCCGCCGTCGAATCCTCGGCTGCCTCAATCCCTGGAACGGGCGCGGTCATTCTTCCCCTCCGCTCTAGTCGCGAAACGGGGTTCTGCGCCCGTCCTTCTTAGAAAAGGTTAAGGCCGCGCGAATCATGCGGTTGGCCAAAGGAAAACGCCCCGGCCGCGGCGGCCGAGGCGTCTCCTGTCCGATGGCTGCCGGGCGGCTAGTCGATTCTGGGCAGGGTCGAATATTGGTGGAACGGCGGCGGGCTGGACAGGGTCCATTCGAGCGTCGTCGCGCCTTCGCCCCACGGGTTGTTCGGAGCCTTCCTTCCGGCCGCGAGCGACCAGAACAGGTTGATGAAGAACACCGCGACGCCCGCGATGGTGATCATGTAGCCGACGGTCGCGACGTAATTCCATCCGGCGAAGGCGGGCGTGTAGTCCGGGATTCGCCGGGGCATTCCGTCGAGGCCGAGGAAGTGCATCGGGAAGAAGATCACGTTCACCCCGATGAACATCAGGAAGAAGTGCACCTTGCCGAGGAACTCGTTGTACATGTGCCCGCTCATCTTCGGGAACCAGTAGTAGAAGCCCGCGAAGATCGCGAAAATCGCGCCGAGGCTCAGCACATAGTGGAAGTGCGCGACGACGTAATAGGTGTCCTGCATGTAGGTGTCGATGCCGCCGTTGGCGAGAACGACTCCGGTGACGCCGCCGATCGTGAACAGGAAGACGAAGCCGATCGCGAACAGCATCGGCGTCTCGAAGGTGACCGACCCGCCCCACATCGTCGCGATCCAGCTGAACACCTTCACTCCGGTCGGCACGGCGATGATCATGCTCGCCGCGGTGAAGTACATCTTCTCGTCGACGCTCATGCCGGTCGTGAACATATGGTGCGCCCAGACGACGAAGCCGATCACGCCGATCGCGACCATCGCGTAAACCATGCCGAGATAACCGAAGACCGGCTTGCGGCTGAACGTGGCGACGACCTGGCTGACCATGCCGAAGCCCGGCACGATCATGATGTACACTTCGGGGTGGCCGAAGAACCAGAACAGATGCTGGTAGAGCACGACGTTGCCGCCGCCCGACGCGTCGAAGAAGGCCGTCCCGAAGTTGCGGTCGGTGAGCAGCATGGTGATCGCTCCGGCGAGCACCGGGAGCGCGAGCAGCAGGAGGAAGGCGGTCACCAGCACCG
>DASURT010000148.1:0-8338 GCA_036375515.1 Sphingomicrobium sp. | reverse complement strand
CGCCGAGCAGACCGACGCCGTCGGGGCGATCGAGCGCGCGCTCGGCGACTTCGTAAGGTACGAGCGGATCAACTATCTCATGCTGATGATGGTCGACCCCAACGTCCATTTCCACGTCATCCCGCGATATTCGGCACCGAGAGGCTGGAACAGCGTCGACTTCCCCGACGCTGGCTGGCCCGGTCCGCCCCAGCTCGGAAGCGCCATCCAGCTCTCCGCCGATCAAATCGCCGGTTTGGTCGCGGAATTGTTGTCGAATTTTCGTTAATCGCGGATATCGTAACGCGTTGAGAATCGCTTGCGCGATATTCTCGGCTAGCGCATCCTTCCCTTGGGGAGAAGGACCATGGCGAGTCGGCGGCCGAGCTCGGCCACGCCAAGTGTATCATTGCGCGAAACGTTGGTTGCGGCGAGCCTTCAGCCGCACCTCGCCGACCTGCTCGCCGACATCGCGCACCGGGTCATCGTCGTCGAGCCGCGCCGGGTGTTCCGCGAGCCGGGGGCGCTGCGCGACGAGGTCATGTTCGTGCGTTCGGGGATTCTCGCCAAGTACAAGACCGACAGCGCGGGGCGGCGGCAGATCGTCGCGCTGCGCTTCCCGGGGGACGGGATCCTGCCAAGCCGGGCGCGGGCCGACTATGGCATGCAGGCGATCGTTCGAAGCGAGGTGATGGTCGGAACCGCCGACGATTTCGACATCATCGTCGATGCGCATCCGGAAATGCAGCGCTTCTTCATGCGGCTGATCCAGCGCAACGAATCGATCGGCTACGAATGGCTGGTCAATTGCGGCCGCCGCGATTCCGTCGCCAGGGTGGCGCACCTTCTGTGCGAGACCGCGGCCCGGATGCATGTCGACACGAGCCGGATGACGAACCCTTTCACGCAGCAGCAGATTGCCGACATCACCGGACAGACGTCGGTCAACGTGAACCGGGTGTTCGCCGATATGGAGCGGCAGGGCCTGATCAAGCGATTCGGGCGAGAGATCGAGTTCAAGGACTGGGGCGAAATGCGCCGCGTCGCGAGCTTCCAGCCGAGCTACCTGGAGGTCTGAAAGCCGATCCCCATGCTCGCCGATCCCCCGGATCAGCCGTGCGTGGGGATGGTGGGCGCGACAGGGATTGAACCTGTGACCCCACCCGTGTGAAGGGTGTGCTCTACCGCTGAGCTACGCGCCCGCACATTGGGACCCCGTCAAAGTAGTACCTTATTGGGAAACCCCGTCGCGGAACGGCGCAGATAGGGACAGCCGGTCGGCCTGTCCAGCTATTGAACCGCGTCCTTGAGAACCTTCCCCGGACGGAATTTCGGCTGCGAACTGGCCTTGATCTGCATCGGCTCGCCGGTACGCGGATTGCGCCCCATGGATGCCTTTCGGCGAGTCACGGAGAAGTTTCCGAAACCGACCAGCCGCACCTCATCGCCGCGCTTCAGGGCCGAAGTGATCACTTCGAGCATGGTCTCCACCGCCCGCATCGCGTCGTTACGGTTGAGGCCCGCCCGATCCGCGACGTGGCCAATGAGTTCTTGCTTGTTCATGGGCCCGGCTCTCCCTCGACCGCGGCGCCAAAGACTCGCGCGCGCGAAGCAAAGGACCTTAAGGCAAGGTTGAGCGCGCGAGTCCAGTGGCTCTAGTGTCGAATCGCGGCGCCCGTTTCTCCCGGAGGCGCGTGAACCGGCGGTTCGGCCGCATGCTCGTCGTCATCGGTCCATTCGATCGCCTGCAGCGGCTCGACGAGCGAGCGTGACAGGACTTCGTCGACATGGCTGACCGGGATGATCTCGAGCTGTTCCTTCACTGTCGCGGGAATCTCGGCCAGGTCCTTCTCGTTCTCCGCCGGGATCAGAACGGTACGAATTCCGCCGCGAAGGGCGGCGAGCAGTTTCTCCTTCAAGCCGCCGATCGGGAGCACCCGGCCGCGAAGCGTGACCTCGCCGGTCATCGCGATGTCGCGGCGCACGGCGGTCCCCGACAGGGTCGAGATCATCGCCGTCACCATGCCGATGCCCGCCGACGGACCGTCCTTGGGTACCGCGCCCTCGGGCAGGTGAACGTGGATGTCCTTGCGCGTGAAGATGGTCGGCTTGACCCCGTAGCTGGGCGAGCGCGCCTTGACGAAACTCATCGCCGCCTGGATCGACTCCTGCATCACCTCGCCGAGCTTGCCCGTGGTCTTGATCTGGCCCTTGCCGGGAACCGTCACCGCCTCGATCGTGAGGAGCTCGCCGCCGACTTCGGTCCAGGCAAGGCCCGTCACCGCTCCGATCTGGTCTTCTTCCTCGCCCATCCCGTAACGGAACTTCCTGACGCCCAGGAACTCGCCGAGGTTGGCGGGTGTCAGCTCGACCTTCTCGACCTTGTTCTCGAGGATCTGGCGGAGCGACTTGCGCGCGACTTTGGCCAGCTCGCGCTCGAGCGTGCGCACGCCGGCCTCGCGGGTGTAATGCTGGATCAACTTCCGCAGCGCTTCGTCGGCGAAGGTCAGCTCCTCCGGCTTCAGCCCATGCGCCTCGATCTGCTTGGGGATGAGATGGCGCTTGGCGATCTCGACCTTCTCGTCCTCGGTGTAGCCCTCGAGCCGGATGATCTCCATGCGGTCCATCAGCGGTTGCGGCATGTCGAGCGAGTTCGCGGTGGTCACGAACATCACGTCCGAGAGGTCGTAGTCGAGCTCGAGATAATGATCCTGGAAGCGGTTGTTCTGCTCCGGATCCAGCACCTCGAGTAGCGCCGACGACGGGTCGCCGCGAAAATCCTGTCCCAGCTTGTCGATCTCGTCGAGCAGGAACAGCGGGTTCGACGTCCCGGCCTTCTTGATGTTCGAGATGATCTTGCCCGGAAGCGAGCCGATGTAGGTCCGGCGGTGGCCGCGGATCTCGGCTTCATCCCGAACCCCGCCCAGCGACTGGCGCACGAACTCGCGGCCGGTGGCGCGGGCGATCGAGCGGCCGAGCGAGGTCTTGCCGACTCCCGGCGGGCCGACGAGGCACAGGATCGGGCCCTTCAGCTTGTTGGTGCGCGCCTGGACCGCGAGATACTCGACGATCCGGTCCTTGACCTTCTCGAGCCCGTAATGATCCTCGTCGAGGACTCGCTGCGCCTCCGCGATGTCCTTCTTGAGCTTGGACTTCTTGCCCCAGGGCAAGCCGAGCAGGACGTCGAGATAGTTGCGGGCGACGGTCGCCTCGGCGGACATCGGCGCCATCGCCCGAAGCTTCTTCAATTCGGCGTTCGCGCGCGAACGGGCTTCCTTGGACAATCGGGTCTTGCGGATCTTCTCGGCGAGCTCATGAAGCTCGTCTCCGCCTTCCTCGCTCTCATTGCCGAGCTCGCGCTGGATCGCCTTCAGTTGCTCGTTGAGGTAATATTCGCGCTGCGTCTTCTCCATTTGGCGCTTGACGCGGCTGCGGATTTTCTTCTCGACCTGGAGCACGCCGAGCTCGCCCTCCATGAAGGCGAACACCATTTCCAGCCGCCGCGCCGGGTTGAGCTCGCCCAGAAGCGCCTGCTTGTCGGCAACCTTGATCGACAGGTTGGACGCGACCGCGTCGGCCAGGGCCGACGGGTCCTCGATTTCAGAGAGCTGAATGCCGGTTTCGGGCGGAAGGCGCTTGTTGAGCTTGGCGTAATTTTCGAACTGGTCGAGCACCGAGCGCATCAGGGCCTGGGCCTCGGGGCCGGCGGCAGGCTCCTCCCCCACCTCCTCGACCTCCGCGACCATATGACCGTCGCGTGATGTCAGGTCGACCAGCCGAGCGCGCTGGGCACCCTCGACCAGCACGCGAACCGTGCCGTCCGGTAGCTTCAGGAGCTGCATCGCGGTCGCGATGACGCCGAGGTCGTAAAGCGCGTCGCGATCCGGATCGTCCTCGCCTGGATCGAGCTGCGCGACCAGGAACAGCTCCTTGTCCGCGGCCATCGCCGCCTCGAGAGCCGCGACCGATTTTTCGCGTCCGACGAACAGCGGGACGATCCGGTGCGGGAAAACGACGATGTCGCGAAGCGGGAGGATGGGGAGGATGCGAGTCATGCGCCGATATATGGGCGTCACCTCCTCGCTCCGCAACAAACGGGGTTCGGCGAACTGGCTCATTTCCTGCGAACCATGTAAACAGCGACAGCCCGGATCGTCGTAATCTGGAGCAGCATCCCGATCCTCGCGCGTGTAGTCCCATCATGAAGGGGCCCCGCCATGACGCGCCACCACAGCTTTCTCACCGCGGCGGCCACGGTGGTCGTCGCGACCGCGGCGATCGCCGCGTCCCCGGCCGGCCAGCTTGTGCTCGCTCCGCTCAAGGCCACCCAGAAGACGCTCAACGGCTACACCTTCGATGTTCCCGCCGGCGAATTTGCGTCGGTTCCCACCCTGTTCGTGATGGGCCCGGACAAGGTGCGCTACAGCCAATTGGCGCTCGGACAGTTCCCGATGCGGTTCAATATCCGCGCGACGCAGGAGTGTCCGGGCATCGACTGGGTGCAGAATCGAGTTCCTTACATCTATATCGGGGACCGGCGTTGGCCTGGCGAGAGCGATTCCAAACCGATCCTCGGCCCTGAGGGGACGGTTTACTCGGCCGAGATGAAAGTGAATCGCGACTCAATCGAGTTCAAACCGGAGCTCGACCCGGTCGGCCGATGCAATTCCGTGATCTCGCGGCACAGCGCTCAAGGGCAGCCGCCGGCCGAGCTTCTCAAACAGGGCTTCTGGATCAGGGCCGATGGAATGGCGCACGCACGCGTCGCGCCGGGTTGCGAATACAACCCGCCGAAGGAGGTTGGTTTTCACGAATATCCCACCGCCGGGCAGCAGCATGTTTGGCTTCCTGTCTGGATCAACTGCATGCCGACCGGATATGTCGAAACGCACCGCTTGCCGCCGGAGCCACACCGGACGAAGCCGGAGGGCCACAGGCTCGCCGGGACATTCCGATCGATCGACCTCGGAGCCGTGAACTCGCCGCTCAAGCATCGCTGCCCGGCCACGGTGGTCTTTCGCGGCAAGTTCCAGGCCAACCGGGCCGTCAGCGGCACCTATCGACTGATCGGCAGCGACGGCTATGCCTCTCCAGCTTACCCGTTCAGCCTCGCTGACGGCGCGGAACGGTCCGTTTCCTGGCAGCGCCGGGTCGAGCTCCCGCCTACCGCCGGCGGCCTCACGGCCGGTGACGCCACAACCTGGCCGCGAAGGGTCGCTGGCTGGTTGCAGCTGGAAGTCAGCTCGTCGGGGCCCGACCCGGAGGTCCGCCGATCGGAACGCGCGGGGTATGAAGTTCATTGCACCAAGCCGCCTAGCCCGAGCGATACGGTCAAATCGCCGAGCTGATCGCGGAACCTCTGCAAGCCTCGGCCGCTGTCCGCGAATGCTTTCGCTGGAAGTGAATGACTCACGCGACGAGCCGAGCGGTAGATTCTGTAATCGTTCAGTTTTCGCCACTATTTAAGGGAACGTGACCATTCGCCACTCCCTGCTCGCGTTCACCGCGCTCGCCCTTCCGTCGCTCGCTGCGGCCCAATATGGCATGCCCTGGCCGGCGCCGATGCCTCCGCAGCAGGCCCGGCCGCCGGCGCCCGTCCGTGCCGAGCCCTGGATGCCGCCGCCGCCCGGGGTGCAGGCGCCGCAGCCCTGGGGCCAGGCCCATCCGGCGCGGCAGGCGAATCGGCGCGAGCCCGCGCTCGAGCCGATCGACCTTCCACCGGCCATCGAGCAGGGCGTCGACATGATCTACATCGACGAGGAGCTCGTCCCGCGCGCGGTCCAGGACAACAGCCTGCTCCATGACATCTCGTTCGACGACTGGAGCGGAGCGCCGGTCGACCTGTTCGTGCCGGTCAACCCGATTTACACCGACCTGAGGCGCGGCCTGGTCCGCTATCAGCAGCGGTGGGCGGACCTGCCGCAAGTCCCGGTTCCCGCGGGCCCGACGCTGAAACCAGGCTCAGCCGATCCGCGCGTCGCGACTCTTCGCGAGCGGCTCGGCCTCGCCGGCGGCGACCAATACGATGCTGCGCTCGCCAACGCCGTGAAGGAATATCAAGGGGTCCACGGGCTCAAGGCCGACGGGATCGCCGGCGCGGCGACCCTTCAGTCCCTGAACCGCGGGGCGCAATATTATGAGCAGTTGATCATCATCAACATGGAGCGCGCGAAGCGACTTCCCGCGCCCCAGGAGCAGCGCAAATATGCGATCGTCGATGCCGGCGATGCGCGTCTCTCGCTGTGGGAGAACGGCCGAAAGGTCGACGAGATGAAGGTGGTTGTCGGCAAGGCCGAGACCGCGACTCCGATGATGGCGGCCTACATCCGCTACGCGAGCGTGAATCCCTATTGGAACGTCCCCCCCGAGCTGGTGAAGAATCTGATCGGGCCGCGCGTCGCCGCCCAGGGGATCAGCTATCTGACCGATCGCGAGTATCAGGTGCTGACCGACTACAGCGAGAACGCCAAGCTCATCGACCCCAGCAACGTGGACTGGCAGGCAGTCGTCGACGGGCGTCAGGACGTGCGGCTCCGTCGCCTTCCCAGCCCGGCGAATTCGATGGGCATGATGAAGTTCATGCTCCCCAATTACTTCGGCATCTACCTCCACGATTCGCCGGAGAAGGAGCATTTTACCAAGAACGAGCTGTGGATCAGCAACGGCTGCGTGCGAGTCGAGGATTACAAGCGCTTCGCGAGCTGGCTGTTCGGGGGCTACGTTCCGAAGGGCACGGACCCGAAGGTCGAGGAAGAGGTGAACCTGCCCCAGCCGGTGCCGGTCTACATGACCTATCTGACGGTGCAGCCGACCGCGGACGGAGTCCGCTTCCTCGAGGACCATTATGGGCGCGACGCGCACCTGATGGAGCGTTTCGGCTCGCGGATGGTCGCCGCAGTCCAGCGCTGACGCTGGCGGTTAGCCCGCGGGAAAGGCGACCTGGTAGGCTGGCCCCACGTTCTGCAGCATGTGAACCGCAGCCGGGATCGCGATTGCGATCCAGAAACCGCGCTCACGCCAGACAAGAAACAGCATCGACATGATGAGGAACGGCCACCACACAATCAGGCCCCATGCCGACGCCTGAAGGGAATGGGCGATCCCCCAGCCGGCCGCACTGAGGAAGACCGAAACGGTCGGCGAAAAAACCATCCTGAAAAGCGAAACGAAAGCGGCCAGGATGAAGGTCTCGACAATGGGCGCGAACACGGCGAGCGACAGGAACCCCACAAGTCCCTTGATCGGAAATTCGGGCAGGTCGAGCTTCGGAGCGAAGCTCTGAACGAGATAGGCGAGGCCCAGGCTCGGTACGATGCAGAGCAGCCAGGCCAGCGGGATCACGAGCCAGGCGCGCCGAGGCTCTCGAAGCGGTCTTGGAAAAAAGCTGAGAGGGCCGCCGTTGAAGGCGGCCGCTGCGACGCGGCTTGTCACCTAGACGTCGATTTCACGCAGCGTCGCCGGCCTTGTCCTTCGAGGCGTAGACCCGAACCGGATCCTTGCGTCCCTCAACGACGTCCCCATCGATATGCACCTCGTCGACCCCGTCCATCGAGGGCAGGTCGAACATCGTGTCGAGCAAGATGCTTTCGAGAATCGAGCGCAGCCCGCGAGCCCCGGTCTTGCGGTCGATCGCCTTCTTCGCGACCGCGTGAAGCGCCTCGTCCGTGAACTCCAGCTCGACGTCTTCCATGTCGAACAGCTTGGCATATTGCTTCACCAGCGCGTTCTTCGGCTCGACCAGGATCTTGACCAGCGCCTCCTCGTCGAGGTCGAGCAGGGTCGCGATCACCGGCAGTCGGCCTACGAACTCCGGGATCAAGCCGAACTTCAACAGGTCCTCGGGCTCGCAGTGCTGCAGCACCTCCCCGGTCTTCCGCTCGTCCGGCGCGGCCACATGGGCGCCAAAGCCCATCGACTTGCCCTGCATCCGGTCGGAGATGATCTTTTCGAGGCCCGCGAAGGCGCCACCGCAGATGAACAGGATATTGGTCGTGTCGACCTGAAGGAATTCCTGCTGCGGATGCTTGCGGCCGCCCTGCGGTGGAACGGAGGCGGTCGTGCCTTCCATCAGCTTCAGGAGGGCCTGCTGGACGCCCTCGCCCGACACGTCGCGAGTGATCGAGGGATTGTCCGACTTGCGGCTGATCTTGTCGATCTCGTCGATGTAGACGATCCCGCGTTGCGCCTTTTCGACATTGTAGTCCGATGCCTGGAGCAACTTCAGGATGATGTTCTCGACGTCCTCGCCGACGTATCCGGCCTCGGTCAGCGTCGTCGCATCGGCCATGGTGAAGGGCACGTCGAGGATCCGCGCCAGGGTCTGCGCGAGCAGGGTCTTGCCGCACCCGGTCGGGCCGAT
>DASURT010000147.1:0-13991 GCA_036375515.1 Sphingomicrobium sp. | reverse complement strand
CCGGCCGCGATCGCCTGCAGTAGCCCGGGCAGCATCGCCTCGAACGCTTGCTGGGCGGCCGGCGAACGGACCGAGCGCGCCTTGCCCGAACGCCACTCGCCGAGGCGCCTCGCCGGCACCGCCGGGTCGTCGAAGCCAAGGGCGCTCAGCTCGCGGAGAAGCGCCTCGGGCTCGCTCGAAAGCTGACCACGGTTCTCGGGCGCAAGGCCGTCGAAAATCTCGCCCGCGCGCTCGACCCGCGGCTCGAGCAACGCGAGGAGATCACCGCCGCCGGCGAGCCCGTGCAGTCGAGCGACATTGTCGAGGGCTTCGGGTTGCGAAGGGAGGAGATGGGTCTGAGCATCCTCGACCATCTGGACCCGGTGTTCGATTGTCCGGAGCAGCCGGTATGCGCCCGAAAGCTCTCCTGCTGTCGACTCGTCCAAGCGGCCGGCCGCCGCCAATGCCTCGATCGCGTCGAGCGTGGCCGGCGCGCGAACGGAGGGATCGCGCCCGCCGTGGACCATCTGCTGGATCTGAACGAAGAATTCGACTTCCCTGATCCCTCCGCGCCCGCGTTTCAGGTCGTAACCGGGCGCAATCCGCTCCCCTTGCGCGAAATGATCCCGGATCCGCGCCGAAATCTGCCGCACCTCGTCGATCACTCCGAAATCGAGCGAGCGCCGCCAGACGAACGAGTCGATGGACTGGAGGAACCGCTTGCCCAGGGCGATATCGCCGGCACAGGCGCGCGCTCGAATGAACGCCGCGCGTTCCCACGGCAGGGCGCTCGATTCATAGTGCGAGATCGCGGCATTCACAGGAAGGACGATCGGAGTGACTTCCGCCGAGGGTCGGAGCCGCAAATCGACCCGAACGACATAGCCGGCGGCCGTGCGCCGCTGCAGAAGTTCGATGACGCGTCGCCCGATCCTCACCGCGGCCTCTCCGGGATCGTCGCGCGGCCGCCTTGGCAGCTTCTCCGGATCGAACAACAGCAGCAGATCGACGTCGGACGAATAATTGAGCTCGCGACTGCCGAGCTTGCCCATCGCGATCACCGCGAACCCCTGCGGCACGGCGTCGGGCACCCGCTCCGCGATCGCCTGCGCCAGCGCCCGGTCGATCGCCCGGTCGGCGAAATCGCTGAGCGAAACCGTCACCCCTTCCAGCGGCAGCTCGCCGGCCAGGTCGCCGAGCGCGACCGCGAGCGCCAGCCCGTGACGCTGCCGTCGAAGCTCGACCTCCAGCTCCTTGTCCCGCGCCAGGAGCGCAAGCTCGATCGCGGCTTCGGAGCCGCGCCGGGCGAACGTGTCGCGGACGTTCGGGAGCACGTCCAACGCCTCGCGAAGAAAGGGCGAGAAGTTTCGAGCGCGCTCGACGGCGTCCGCCCTCGGATCGGTGTTGCCGCAAGGTCTCATGTGGGCGACTGATTGCCGCAAATCGGCCAAGGACGAAACTTCCCCGCCCCCTTTGACGTTTTCTAACACAAATGAAGCTGGAACATGAAGACGTTGCGGCGCCGGAATTGAACAAGATGAATCGACAGATCATTCGCGTCGACGTTCCGCCCACTCACGCCGGCATCATGGCCGCGCTGCGCCGAGCCTTCGAGGCCGCGGCGACGGAGCCGTGCGACCGAGATTTTGCCGAGCTGCTGCGCAGGCTGAACTAGGCCTTCTTCGCCAGCGACGATTCCTCGTGATCGCGGCTGAGCTCGTCGACCTCGCCCATGATCGTTTGAAGCGCGGATTTGTCGGGGTCCGTCTTGTGCTGGCGGCGCGACGGGAGCTTGCCGCTCGACAGCAGCTGTTCGAGCGCCACCCGGCCGCGGGCGACGCGGCTCTTGATCGTCCCCACGGCGCAACCGCAGATCTCCGCCGCTTCCTCATAGGCGAAACCGCCCGCGCCGACGAGGATCAGGGCCTCGCGCTGCGGCTGCGGCAAGTGCATCAGCGCGCGCTGCATGTCGCCAAGCTCGATGTGGCGATCCTGGCTCGCCGGGGCCGCGAGAATCTTGGACGCGGTGATGTCGTCCCACTCGCCCTTGAACCGCGCCCGGCGCATCTGGCTCAGGAACAGGTTGCGCAAGATGATGAAGGTCCATGCGCGCATGTTGGTGCCCGCCTGAAACCTCTTGCGGGCGGCCCAGGCCTTGAGCAGCGTCTCCTGCACCAGGTCGTCGGCAAGGTCGCGGCTTCCCGAGAGCGAGCGGCCGAATGCCCGCAGGTGCGGGATCACCGCCGCGAGCTGCTCCTTGAATTCCGGATCGGACAAGGGAACGGGTCCGGACGGAGCGTCCGCTGGGCGTTCCAATTGGCGATCTTGCTTCAAACTGGCACCCCACCCTTCGCGCGCGCCCCGACCAAATGGAGACGCGTGGTTTGATCGGACATGAACAGCGATTGTGACAGAGCTAGGTGTTCAGGAGCGGCCAACCAAGACGATCAGCGCAAATAAAATGACCACCAGCACGGTTCCGATGACCAGCACATTGCGCGCCACACCCGGAGTCGAGCCCGCGCGGGCCTCGGTTGTGGTTTGCCTGACGGGAACGTCGGACTGCTGCTGCGGATCAGCCATCAAGCTCTCTTCACGAAATCATTGTTCCCCCGGCCAACGCGCCGTTCGGAACCCTGTTCCGCCGGTTATGCAGCCGGCACCGTCGCTGCGTCGAAGAACAGCGCCTGGGCAATCGCCGCCTTGACCGTGGAGCGCTGGAACGGCTTGGTGATCAGGAACGTCGGCTCCGGCCTGGTGCCGGTCAGCAGCCGCTCGGGGAAAGCGGTGATGAAGATCACCGGCACCGAGAATTCGGCGAGGATGTCCTTGACCGCATCGATCCCGCTCGAATCGTCGGCGAGCTGAATGTCGGCGAGCACGAGCCCCGGAGGATTCTGCCGCGCCATTGCCACCGCTTCGTCGCGGGTTACGGCCACGCCCGTAACGTTGTGGCCAAGGTCGCGAACGATCGTTTCGATGTCCATCGCGATGATCGGCTCGTCCTCGATGATGAGAACATCGGCCAGGGTCTGGCGCTCGATCTCCTCGAGCGCCTCGGCAACCAGGGAATCCACGTCGGACGCGCTGGCGCCGATCAGATAGCCGGCGTCGTCGGACGAAAATCCCTCGAGCGAAGTGAGCAGGAGGGCCTGCCTCGAGAACGGCGTGATCCGCGACAGCCGCGCCTGCGCGATCCCCTCCGCCCCCGCCGGGCTCCTCGGTTCCTCGCCTTCCTCGATATTGGCGGTCGACCAGATCGCGTGGAACGTCTTGTAGAGGCCGAGTCGCGGGTCGACGTCGCGCGGGAATTCGTCAGGCTTCGCGACGATCGTCTCCAGAGTCGCGCGAACGAACGCGTCGCCGTGCGCCTGGCTACCCGTCAAGGCACGCGCGTAGCGGCGAAGGAAAGGCAGGTGCGGAGCGAGTTCCTGGCCAAGCGACATGAGTTACGGCTCTCCCTCGAAATGACTTGCGGCGTCTTTGGCGACGCGGCGGAATTGTTGCAACCCTGGAAGGACCGTCCGTTGCCCGGCGTTCGCTGCCCCCAGAGATGTGAAGCCCCTCTGGAACAAAGAACCGGCGATTTGGTTTCCGAACCTGGGCCGGGCACGTTGCAAACGCCTTGGCGTGTGCAGCGGCCAGGCCCGAACTGTATCGGCGCGGGCCAAGGGAGTTGGAAGACGTTGCGCCGGAAAGCGAGATTTGTATGAGGCGCGCAAATACCCGCGCGAGGGGGATGAGAGGTTGAGTGCCAGGAAGCGAGCCGAGATGGAGGGAGCGAAGGATTCGCGACGCTCTGACAAGCCTCCGGCTTCCGATCGGAAGACAAGGAAACAACGGTCCAGCGACCTGGGACGGGCGCTCCGCTCGATCTATGACGATACGCTTCGTGAGCCGGTTCCCGACGACATTCTCGGCCTCATCGGCAAGCTCAGCTAGATTGCCGCCGGAGTCTTGGGCTCGATGAGCGCGCTGGAGCGGTTCAGGCGGCTTCCATCCGCGGCCAAGCTCTTCCTGATTCTCACGGCGGCGATCCTGCCCATCGGACTTGCGCTGGTCTGGATCGGGCAGGCCGGCATCCGCGAGGCGAACGCGGCGCTCGAAGGCCGCAGCCAGGAACAAGCCCGGGCCGCCGCCAGCGCAATCGAGGGCCTCATTGCCCGCAACGCGCTCGCGCTCCGAGTCGCGGCCGCGGGCGCATTTCGCAACTCCGGTTCGGACATGTGCGGCGAAGCCGCCCAGGCGCTCGCGACGGCTCCGGCGATCACCCGCAGCTTCTCGCTCCGCTCCATGAACGGCGATCTGATCTGCACTTCGGGCAGGTTCGTCCCGAAGAATGCGAGCCCGCTGGTCGCTCCCGGCGACATCCGGGTGTGGCTCGAATCGGGCGGGCGCGAGGTTGACATCCGGGTCGGAGTGGTCGGCGGCATGGTGACCGCCAGCCTGCCGGTGACGGAGGTTCGAAGCGCCGCTTCCGCGAACGCCGTCCGTTATCTCGCCTTGCGGGACCGCGAAACCTTCTCGACGATCATCGGCGACCCGCAAGCCGGCGGTGACCGGTCATTCACCGATTGGCCGATCGGTGACGGCTCGCTCATCGTGCGCGTCGCCATCGATCACCAGCGAATCACCACAATCGAGCGCCTGATGCTCCTCCTTCCTGTACTGATGTGGGTAGCCGCCGCCCTGGTCAGCTGGATGCTCGTCACAAGGCTGCTCATCCGGCCGCTGCGCCGCCTCCAGCGCTCGGTGATCGATTACCAGCCGGGTCAGGGCGCGCTCGACCTTCCGGTCAAGCTCGGTCCCGCGACCGAAATCCAGGAACTGCGCGACGCATTCGCCCGCGTGGTCACGCGGGTCGACGAATCCGATCGCGAGATGGCCGGCGCCCTGGAAGGGCAGCGACGCCTGGTCCGCGAAGTCCACCACCGGGTGAAGAACAACCTCCAGGTGGTCACGTCGTTGCTCAACATCCACGGTCGCGGCGCCTCGACCGGCGAGGCGCGCGCCGCCTACGCCGGGATCAGCCGCCGCGTCGGGGCGCTCTCTATCGTGCACCGCAACCATTACGCAGAAATGGAGGAAAATCGGGGGATCGCACTCCGCCCCTTGCTATCGGAGCTCGCCGCGGAGCTTCGCGCCGGAGCGCCCGAGGAAGCGCGCGGGCTGCGCATCGATCTCGACCTCGACACCGTCCACACAACGCAGGATGCCGCGATCGCCGTATCGTTCCTGGTGACCGAAATCGTCGAGTTTGCGATGCTCTGTTGCCCGCACGATCCGATCGACGTCACCCTGCGGCGCAGCAGCGAACTGACGGCCCGCCTGTCGCTAAGCAGCCAGGTGCTCGTGCCGGACGAAGCGGACAAGCCGGAAAAAGCCCAGTTCGAGCGAATCATCGGCGGACTCGCCAAGCAGCTGCGGTCTCCGCTCGACCGGAAGCTCGGCCGCTACAGTGTTGAATTACCGGTGTTTCCCGCCCGCTAACAGCAGTACCTGGGTCATTACGGTTCCAGCGAAAAAATCTTGACGGGCTTCGGAACTGTTCGCGAAGAAAGGGCGTTATGCAATTCGGATAGTGACCTTTTGCCCCCCCGCTCTCGCTATCCGCTTAAAAGGGCCCGGAACCGCCAACCCTCCCCCCCCCCGGTGGCGCTTCCGGGCCCTCATGTGTCGGGGCCTCCGAAATTTCAGGGGTTGAACGAGCCGCCCGCCGCGCAGCTCGCCAGTGCGTCAGCCGGATCGCCAGGATCGCGAACTCGTACAGGCCGTAGAGCGGGACCAGCAGCAAGAGCATGGACACGACGTCCGGAGGCGTGAGCACCGCCGCCACCGCCGCTGCCGCGACGACGGCATAGCGGCGCGACTTTGCCAGCTGCTCGCGGGTGACGAGGCCCGCCCGCTCGAGGATCATCAGCAGGATGGGGAGGAGAAATGCCGCGCCGAAGCCGAACAGGAAGCGCGTGACGAACGTAAGGTAATTGCCGACTCCCGGCAGCGCCTCCTGGCTCACCCCACCGATGTTCCCCTGGTAGCTCAGGAGGAAGCGGAGCGCCCAGGGCATGGCGACGAAATAGGCAAAGCAGGCTCCCGCCGCGAAGAACAGCGGAGTCGCGAGCAGGAACGGCAGGAACGCCTTCTTTTCCTTCGCGTACATCCCCGGCGCGACGAACCGCCACAGTTGCGTCGCGAGCACCGGAAAGCTCAGCATCAGAGCCGCGAACAGCCCCACCTTCACCTGGACGAAGAAGGCCTCGAAGACGTCGGTGTAGATGAGTCTCCCCTGCCCCGCCTTCAGCAGCGGCTGGACGAGCACCGCGAAAATGTCCTTCGCGAAGGCGAAGCACAGGAAGAACGTGACGACCAGGGTCGCGAGGCACCACAGGAGCCGGCGCCTCAGCTCGATCAGATGCTCGAGCAGCGGCTGCTTGGTCTCATCGATGTCCTTCACGGAAGCGGCCGCTTTTCGGGAGGAAGATCCTCTTCATCCGGATGGGCGACCGGCGGCATTTCGTCCGGCTGGCCGATCTCGGGAGAATCGGGCTCCGGATAATCGGCGCCGGGCGGGTGAAGTCGCATGATCCGCTCATTTTCCTCGCGCCACTTCTTCTCCATCTCCTCGAGCTCGGCCTCGCGGACCATGTTCTCGATTCCCGCCGTGAAGTGCCGCGCCATCCCGCGGATCCGCCCGACCCAATAGCCGACGGTCCGCATCACCTTGGGCAGGTCCTTGGGGCCGATGAAGATCAGCGCAAGAATCGCGACGACCGCAAGTTCCGTGGAATCGACGCCGAACATCTCGGCCCTTCAGGTCTTAGCGAGCTTCGTCGTCTCGCGGCGGCGCGGCGGGCTCTTCGCGACGCGGGGTGACGTCGATCGGCTCCTGATCGCGCGGCAGCTGCCGCGGCTCGGAACGACGCTGCTCCTCGTAGCGCTTGCGCTTCTCTTCCTCGTCGTCGGCCATGCCCTGCTTGAAGCTTTTGAGGCCCTTGGCGACGTCGCCCATCATCGCGGAGAAGCGGTTGCCGCCGAACAGGAGCAACACGATGATCGCGAAGATCAGGATATGCCAAATGCTGAAACCACCCATGAGAAGCTCCTTTGGCGAACTATCTAGCCCTCCTCGTCCTCGCTTTCCAGTTGGAGCTGGCCGATGGACTGGAACATGCCTTCATCGAGCGGGTCGAGCAGCCCTGCGGCCTTCAGGTCGTCGATCCCCGGAAGGTCCCGGCGCGAGCCAAGGCCGAAATGGGTGAGGAACTCCTGCGTCGTGGCATAGAGGAGCGGCCGTCCCGGACCCTCGCGGCGCCCCGCCGGCCGGACCCAACCCGCATCCATCAGCACATCGAGCGTGCCCTTCGAAATCTGGACGCCGCGAATGGCCTCGATCTCGGCGCGGCTGACAGGCTCGTGATACGCGATGATCGCCAGTGTCTCGGTCGCCGCGCGCGACAGACGCCGCGGCTCCTCCCGGGTGCGGCGAAGCAGATGGGCAAGGTCCGGCGCCGTCTGGAAGTGCCAGCGTCCGCCTCGCTCGACGAGGTCGATGCCGCGCCCCTCGTAGTGGGCCGAAAGCTCGCCGAGGGCGATTTCGATATTACCGTCACCGACATACTCGGCCACTTCCTCGACCGTCAGCGGCGTCGCGGAAGCAAACAGGGTCGCTTCGATGGCTCTCGCCAGTTCGTCCATCACGCGGCCTTGAGCTTGATTGGAGTGAACGCTTCGCCCTGCTCGAACTCGAGCCGCCCGAGCCGCGCGAGCTCGAGCATCGCGAGGAAGCTCGACGCAAGCGCCGAGCGGCGGAACCGCGGGTCCTGCGTCGCCGGAAGGAAGCTCTCGAGGAACGCCCAGTCGAGCGCCAGCCCGATCATCCGCCCGACCCGTTCGAGCGCCTCTTCGAGGGTCATGACGGCACGGGCGTGGACGACGTGCATCGCGGGCGCGCTGCGCGCCTGGACCGCGCCATAGGCGGAGAAGAGGTCGAAATCGCGCACCTGCCACATAGCCTTGCGGACCAGCCGCAGACCCTCGGGGTTCCCGCGCAGAAACACGTCGCGGCCGATCCGGTCGCGGCCGAGCAGCCGCGCTCCGGCTTCGCGCATGGCATCGAGCCGCTGGAGCCGCATCTGGAGGCGAAGCGCGATCTCCTCCGGACTCGGGTCGGCTTCCGGGTCCTTGGGCAGCAGCAGGCAGGATTTGAGATAGGCCAGCCACGCCGCCATCACGAGATAATCGGCCGCGATCTCGAGCTTCAGCGCGCGGGCGTCGGCGAGATAGGCGAGATACTGCTCGACGAGCTGAAGGATCGAGATTTGCGCGAGGTCGACCTTCTGCGCCCGTGCGAGGCTGAGCAGCAGGTCGAGCGGCCCTTCCCAGCCGTCGAGGGCCAGCGTCAGCTCGTCCGATTGCCGGATCGGCCGCTCTTCGAACTCGTCATCACCTTCCACGGACTGAAGATTATCCCATTCACGGTGCTTCTGCGAAGGCGTGCATGCAGTTGGCTGTGGATAACTTAAGCGAGCGCGAGGAGCGCATCCCGCTTGGCGATCGCCTCGGCGAAGTCCGGGCCGTCGTCATCGATCATTGTCGTCGCGATCGCCCGGGCCAGCCGGGCTTCGCCCGCCGCGCTGATCGCCGGAACGGCTTCGGCCACCGCAACCATCTCCTCCATCTTGCCCGAACAGTGCAGCGCGACATCGCATCCGGCCGCAACCACGCCGGCCGAACGGGTGCCGAAATCGCCGGCAAGGGCCTCCATCCCGATATCGTCGCTCATCAGGAACCCGTCGAAACCGATCCGGCCGCGGATGATCTCCCCAATCACAATGGGCGAGAGGCTCGCGGGCCGCTGTGCGTCCCAGGCGGTATAGACGACATGCGCCGTCATCCCCATCGGCGCCCGGGACAGGCGTTCGAACGGCTCCAGATCGGTCTCGAGTTCCTCGGCGCTGGCGGTCACCACCGGCAATTCCTTGTGGCTGTCGACCAGGGCTCTGCCGTGACCCGGCATGTGCTTGATGATTCCGACGACGCCGGCGGAGGCCATTCCGTCGAGCACCGCTCGGCCGAGCGCCGCCACCTGCATGGGCTCGGCCCCGAGGGCCCGGTCGCCGATGATGTCGCTCGCGCCCTCCTGCCGGACGTCGAGCAGGGGCAAGGCGTTGACGTTGATGCCGCACGAGCGAAGCGTCAGAGCGATCGCCCGGGCGTTGGATCGAACCGCCTCGATCGCGGATGACGGCGCCGCGTCGTAGAGCAGGGCGAACCGCTCGGCCGCGGGAAAGGCCGGCCATTCGGGCGGCTTCATGCGCGCGACGCGCCCGCCTTCCTGGTCGATCAGGATTGGAAGGTCGGGCCGTCCGGTGAGGTCACGAAGCGAATCCGTGAGAGCAAGCAGCTGGCCCGGATTTTCGCAGTTCCGCTTGAACAGGATGAAGCCGGCCGGGTCCGCGCCTCGGAAGAACGCACGTTCACCGCCCGTCAGCTCGAGACCTTCCAGGCCGTAGATCGCTGCCTGCATCACCGTGCTGCTACTGCGCGATGAAGCAATTTTCGCCCGCGGCCCTAAGTGCCTGGCAGGCCTGTTTCGCTTCGGCCGGTGACGCGGCGCCCGCGCGCAGCCGGACTCCGCCCGGGAACGGAACGACCAGCTTGTTCATCGCGCCAATCGCTGGGAAGCGCACGGAAAGCGCCGACCACGCTCGCTCCGCCTGAGCCTGGTTGGCAAAGGCCCCGACCTGGATCACGCTTCCCGCTGCGCCCGTCGGCCTGGGCTCCGGCGCGACCGGGACTTTCGTCTCGTCAGGCGGAATGCGCTTGGGCTCCTCTTTCGGTGGGGGCGCGACCGGCTGTTCGGCGAGCGCATCGAGATCGAGCCGCGAATCCCTGTCCTCGCCCGCGCTGGTCTCGAATGCGGTCTGGCTTTCACCCGCGACGTCGAGTCCGCCGGGATTCGGCGGCTTCACCTTGTACGGACCGGGTTCGGCACGGATCAGCTCCGGCGGGCCGTTCACCTGGCCGTCGCGACGGCCGAGCCAGAAGAAGGTCCCGGCGACGAGCGCCGCGGCGAGGAGCACCACGAGCAGCGCCGCGAGCATCTTGCGCGCGGAAACTCCGCGCGGTTCGTCCTCGTCCTCGACCGCCTGCAGCCATGGAAGTTGCCCGTCGTCATCGGAAGCGCGGTCATCGGTCATCGTTCGACGCCCCTCGGCTTCCACGGAAGCCCGACGACGGCGCAGCTCAAGCGAATCTTCTGCATGCGCTGGCACAATACCTCGGAATGCGCCTGAGACGTCGTTCCGATCTGGAAGCGGTAGAAGCGGCGTCCGCGCGAGTTGCGGTCAGTGATGACCGTCGCGGGAAGCCGCCCGACGGCTGGGTAGGCCCGTTGCATCTGCCGCCAGCCGAGCTTGGCTTGCTGACGGCTGCCAAAGGCGCCGATCCGAACGACGCGTCCGTATGCTCCCTTGCTTTCGCTGGCCGGCCAGAGTGCCGGGTATCGCGAACGGGCCGTGGCGACCGGTCGCGCAGGGACCGATGCGGCTTTCGATGGAGCTGCCCGAGACCCGATTTCCTCCTTTACGGGCTGTGGCGACGCTCTTTCCCGTTTTGCCGGGGAGGCGCGACTCTCAACCTTCAACTCCGGAGCTCTGACCACGGGTGCTGGCACGCGTGACAGATCCGGCGCGACCTCATCGATTCGCGGCTCCGGCAGTTTAACGGTCGCACTCCGCTCGCTGAGGTGCTCGATCGGTGCCTCCGGAAGCTCACCCCGCCCGTTGCGGGTCCCCAGCCAATAGGAAATGCCCGCGACCAGCAGCATCGCGGCAACCGCCCAGCCGAGAAGCTCGCGCACGCTCGCGTTCACGCGCGCTTTCGGTTCGTCGTCGAGCCACGGCAGACGGTCCAAGCCGACTGCCACCCGGCTGTCGGTCATGCTCAGCGCATCTCCTCGGTCGCGGCGACCCCCATCAGCCCAAGTCCGCTCCGGATGATCTGCGCGATTCCGAGCGCGAGTTCCAGACGCGCGCGAGAAAGTTGTGGATTGTTTTCAAGGAGGAAGCGCCGCGCGGGATCGTCGTTGCCGCGGTTCCACAGGGCATGGAATTCGGCGGCGAGATCGTAGAGGAAGAAAGCGATCCGGTGCGGCTCGTGGGTGAGCGCGGCGCTTTCGAGCACGCGCGGATACTGGGCGGCGCGCCTGACCAGCGCGAGTTCCTCCTCGTCGAGCAGGTCGAGGTCCGCTTCGGCGCTCAGGTCAACCCCCGCCGCGGCCGACTTGCGCTTCAGCGAGCTGATCCGCGCGTGCGCATATTGGACGTAGAAGACCGGATTGTCCTTCGACGCCTCGACCACCTTCGTGAAATCGAAATCGAGCGGAGTGTCCGCGCGCTTGGTCAGCATCATGAAACGCACGACATCCTTGCCGACCTCGTTCACGACGTCGGCGAGAGTCACGAAATCGCCCGCGCGCTTGGACATCTTCACCGGCTCGCCGCCGCGGAACAGCCGCACCATGTTGACGATCTTGACGTCGAGATCGACGCGCCCGTCGGTCAATGCCGTCACCGCCGACTGGACCCGCTTCACCGTGCCGGCATGATCCGCGCCCCAGATGTTGACCAGGTGATCGGCGTCCTGTGCCTTCCGCCAGTGATAGGCGGCGTCCGCTCCGAAATAGGTCCAGCTGCCGTCCGACTTCTTCATCGGCCGGTCCACGTCGTCGCCGAACTGGGTGGAGCGGAACAGGGTCAGCTCGACCGGCTCCCATTCCTCGTGCGGATCGATGCTCTTCGGCCGCTCGAGCGTGCCCCGATAGACGAGACCCTTGTCGCCCAGGACCTGCATCGCGCGGTCGACCGCGCCGGAGCGCTGAAGCTCGGCTTCGGACGCGAACTTGTCGTGGTGAATGTCGAGCAGGCCAAGGTCGTGGCGGATCAGGTCGAGCATCGCCGCGATCGCCCGCTCGCGGAACAGGTCGAGCCAGTCAATTTCGGGCGCATCCGCAAACCTGTTGCCGAACTCGGCCGCGAGAAGCGCCCCGACCGGCTTCAGATAATCCCCCGGATAGAGCCCTTCCGGAATCTCGCCGATGTCCTCTCCCAACTTCTCGCGATAGCGCAGGTGCAGCGAACGGGCGAGCGTATCGACCTGCGCGCCGGCGTCGTTGACATAATATTCCTTGGTGACGCGGAAGCCCGCCGCCTCGAGCAGCCGGGCGAGGCTGTCGCCGACGACCGCTCCGCGGCAATGGCCCATGTGCAGCGGTCCGGTCGGGTTGGCCGACACATATTCGACGTTGACCCGCTCGTTCCGCCCGACCGTCGAGAGCCCATATTCCTCGCCTTCACGAAGGATGGTCCTGAGCTCGTCCCGCCAGGCGTCGGGCGTGAGCCTGAGGTTGATGAAGCCGGGCCCGGCGACCTCGACCGACGTGACCGGCGGAAGCGCTTCGAGCTTCGCCTTGATCGCCTCGGCGAGCGCGCGCGGGTTCGTGCCCGCGGCCTTGGCCAGCACCATCGCGGCGTTGGTCGCAAGGTCGCCATGCGCGGGATCGCGCGGCGGCTCGACCGTCACGTTGCGCCGGTCGAGATCGGCCGGAAGCGTACCTTCGGCAACGAGGTCGTCGAGCACTCCGCCGAGAAGCGCGGCATATTGGGCGTAAAGGCTCAATGTTCGTCCACGAATGGAAGGAAAGCGGCCCTCTAGCGCAGCGGCACGCGCGCGTCACCTGCGACAAGCCGAAAGCTTAGGTCGCCGCCGCGGCGTCCTGATGCAGCGCCATCATCTCCGCGGCGAGCGCGTCATGCCCACCCGCGAAGGCCGCGGATACCGTGGTCCAGGCGCCCTGCTCAGCGAGGTCGGCGAGAGCAACCTGCGGATCATGTCCCGTGGCCGGCGATGAAACCAGCAGCGCATCGATGTCGTGACCGCCGGCTCCGTCGCTCAGCGCATCGGCCAGGACCCGCGCGACCTCGCCGGTCGTCTTCGGCTCGCCCGAGCTGCCGATCAGCGTCGCGGCGGCCGCCTGCATCGCTTCCGCGGTGGGCATCATGATGCCGTGGGCCGCAATTGCGCCCGCATTCGCTTGACCGGGGGCGTCAGTCCCGGCCGGCGGCTCGAAGAGCGGCTCTTGAGCGACCACGGCGCCCGCCGGCTGCCCGGGATCGGACCCGGCGTCAAAGTCCGTCGCCGCCGCTGGCCCGCCGCTCGGAGCCACGGAGCCGTCGGAGCCGAAATCATGCGTTTCGCCCGGCAGGACGAGCCGATCATACCAATCTTGCTCAACGGCGTTCGCAGCGAGCCCGGCTACGATCGTCACGACGCCTGCGGGCGCGGAATGGGCCTCTTCAAAAGCGGCGTTAGGCTCGGTGGCGAGCGGCGCGGCCGCAAGGCCGGCGGCCGCCACCGCGCCCGTGAGCACCGCGCCGGTGCTAGCCGCAATCGTCGCGAAGGGGTCGTTTACGCGTGCGACCGATACGTTCGCTGCAACACCGCCCGAAAGGTAGCGCACGGTGACCGCGCCATTGCCGTTGACGGTGCTGAGCGTCACCCAGTTGTCGCCGCCGCCGTTGAGATCAACCTGGATCAGCCCAGAGGTGGTGACGCGAACATATCCGCCGGAGATGACGTCCGTGCTTGCGGCGACGCTCAGGATCTGGCGGATGTCGACGACGTCTCCTTTCCCATAATCAGTGATCGCGTCGACGTTGCCGGGACCAGCGAGGGCGGCGCTGCTAAGGACGAACGTGTCGTTGCCGCCGCCCCCCGTCATCACATCCGCGCCGCCCTTGCCCTCAAGCACGTTCGCGCCGTTGTTGCCGATAATCGCCTGGTCGAACTCGTTGCCGGTGAGGTTGATCGCGGCCTTGCCGTGGTCGTTGGTGGTGCGCAGGACCTCGATCTCGCTGCCGGCCGCGAGCGCATAGCTGGCGCTTGCCTTCACAACATCCTGACCGACACCTCCGGCTCCCTCGATCACCAACGTCGACGCGCTGTTCACCGTA
>DASURT010000146.1:0-32387 GCA_036375515.1 Sphingomicrobium sp. | reverse complement strand
GAGTGTCCCCTCCAGAGAGCGCTCCGATGAACAGGCTGTCGGGCCTCATTGCAAGCCGGATAGACCGTAGCGCGAGCGGAAGATCGTTGACTGTGTCCAGTGTCCCGATCGCAACGACCAGATCGTAGGCCACGTCGGGCGTCTGCCATTCGTCTTCGACGGCCTGTTCGCCGCCTGCGCCCCGGGCGAACAGGGAACCCGGATCCAGTACGTCCACCCGGTCAGCGAATTCTCCTAGGCGATCGGGCCATCCCGGATCGGGACAGCCGATCAGCAGGGCGTCGGCGAACGTCCGTCGAACCATCCCGATCCGCTCGAGGCAGTCGTCGAATGCCCTGTCGAACAGGAACAGTTCCGGCCCGGCTCGCGCGGCGCGGTCCCGGCGGGCAGAACGAAGCTCAAGGTCAAACAGCATCGCCACGCTGGAGCTTGTGCGATGGCACGTCTCACGCGACAAGATGCCGCATGATTGCCAGCCTGTTTCGCAGCTGCGCCCGCTCGATCCTCGATTTCGCGCTTCCCCCGCGCTGCCCGGCATGCGGAACCGTCGTCGGTGATCCCCACAGCTTCTGCCCGGACTGCTGGAAGCAGATCGACTTTCTCGGCAACGGCGGTTGCTCGACATGCGGGCTGCCACTGCAGGCGACCGATCTCGAAACGTGCGGCGCTTGCCTCGCTCGTCCGCCGCGAATCGCGAGGTCGCGGGCAGCGGTCGCCTATGACGATATCTCGCGCGGCCTCGCGATCCGCCTCAAATATGGCCGCAAGGTCGCGATCGCCCGGACCATGGCGCGCTACATGGCGCCGCTCGTCGCCGCGGACGGTTCGGAGCGGGTGCTGGTGCCCGTGCCGCTGCACCGGACCCGGCTATGGAGGCGTGGGTTCAACCAGTCCGCGTTGATCGCGCGGGAGCTTTCGCGCCGGCTGAAGATCAAGGCCGATCCGCTCTTGCTGCGACGGTCGAAGCGCACTCCACCGCTCAAGGGCATGAGCCCGCTCCAGCGGCGCAAGACGGTGTCGGGAGCGTTCAGGGTGGCCGACAGGTCGGCCGTCGAGGGGAAGACGATCATTCTTGTCGATGACGTCCTTACCACGGGAAGCACCGCGGAAGCCTGCGCCCGGACCTTGAAGCGCGCCGGAGCCGTCCGGGTCGAGCTGATCAGCTGGGCGCGGGTTGTGGGGCCTTCGCGGTTGATGGGCTAAAATCCGCGCCTAAGTATTACGCCGGAAGGAGTTTTTGTGCCGAGCGTCGAGATCTATGTGAAGACCACCTGTGGTTATTGCTGGCGCGCGAAACATCTCCTCGAAACGAAGGGCGTCGAGTACAAGGAGATCGTCGTGGATTTCGGCGGACCGGAAAGGGATTCGATGATCCAGCGCGCGAACGGGCGCACGACCGTGCCGCAAATTTTTATTGCCGGCCGGCACATCGGCGGGTGCGACGACCTCTTCGCGCTCGAGCGGGGCGGCCGGCTGGACGAGCTGTTGGCCGCATGACCCGGGTCGCGCTCTTCCAGTCGAACACCGGAATCGACCCTGCGGCGAATGCGGAGGCGCTGGTCGAGGCGATCGCGGAGGCCGCCCAGGGCGGAGCGACGATGCTGTTCACGCCCGAAATGTCCGGACTGCTCGATCGCGATTCGGAACGCGCCTCCCACAATCTTCGGGTCGAGGAGGAGGAACCGGTTCTTGCCGCCTGCCGCGAAGCCGCACGCGAGCACGGTCTCTGGCTTCACCTGGGCTCGCTGGCGGTCCTGGCCGATGGCGGCAAGGTCGCGAATCGCGGCTTCGTCATCGACCGGACGGGGAACATTCGCGCACGCTACGACAAGATTCACTTGTTCGATGTCGACCTGCCGACGGGCGAGAGCTGGCGAGAATCCGCGACGTACCAGGCTGGGCACGGCGCGGTGCTGGTGAACGGCACACCGGTCGGAAAGCTCGGGCTCACCATTTGCTACGACCTGCGCTTCCCGGCCCTGTTCGCGCGGATCGCCGAGTCCGACGCCGACGTGATCGCCGTCCCGGCCGCATTCACCGTGCCGACCGGACGCGCCCACTGGCACATCCTACTCCGCGCACGCGCGATCGAGGCCGGGGTGTTCGTCGTTGCCGCGGCGCAAGTCGGGCGGCACGAGGACGGCCGGCAGACCTTCGGCCATTCGCTGGTCGTCGATCCGTGGGGCGAGGTCCTGCTCGACATGGGAGAGGAGAGGGGCATCGGCTTCGCCGACATCGACCTCGCGCGCATCCCCGAGGTGCGCTCGCGGATACCCGCGCTTAACCACCGCCGGCCTATCCCGGAGGCGGTGACGATATGATCGTATTCGATCTTCACTGCCGCGATGGGGGCGAGACGTTCGAGGCGTGGTTCCGCTCGAGCTCGGATTATGACGAGCAACGGGCGGCCGGCCTGGTCCAGTGCCCGTTCTGCCAGTCCGGCAATATCGCCAAGGCGCCGATGGCTCCGCGGCTGCCGCGCAAGGGATCGGGCGAGCCGCTCGTCCGCCTCGCGGCGGTCCAGACGGAGCTGCTCAAGGATTCGCGCTGGGTCGGCGACAAATTCGCGGACACGGCGCGAGCCATGCACTGCGGCGAGATTGAACAGGAGCGGGTCCACGGCAAGGCGACGCTGGAACAGGCGAAATCCTTGATCGAAGACGGCGTTCCGGTCGCTCCGCTGCCGCTTCCGGTGGTCCCGCCCAACCAGGTGAATTGATCGGACGCGCCCTAATCCCTATTCGTCCTGGACGCGCGACCCCGTAGCTCAGCAGGATAGAGCATCAGATTCCTAATCTGAGGGCCACAGGTTCGAATCCTGTCGGGGTCGCCACGTTATACAGGGCAGGGCGATGGCGACGACCAACCGGCAGAACCGCGGAACAAGGCAGCACAGCGTGGTCGACCGCCTGTTCCGTGAGCATCCGCGCTCGCTCGGCATGACATGGGCAGGCCACGCAACGGGTGCCGTCAAGATCGGTCTCGAGTTGGTCGGCGCGGGCTGCGCGGCGATCGTTCACGCGGCGGTCCCCGGCTGGTTCACCGAGACGGCCGGACGCACCGTAACGCGAATCTACGATCACATTCAGAGCCGTAAGGCCGACTCGGCGAACCCGAACGATTGGCCGGACTATGAAATCTGACCGGGAGTTCCCGGTCGCGATCATCGGTGGCGGCTTTTCCGGGACCATCCTTGCAGCGCAGCTTGCCCGTCACGGCATATCGTCGGCCCTGATCGACGGCAGCGGACGGATCGGCCGAGGCGTGGCTTATTCGACGCGCGAGCCCGCACATCTGCTCAATGTTCGCGCGGAAGGCATGAGCGCCTGGGCCGGCGAGCCCGACCATTTCGCGCGGCGCTTCGAAGAGGAAGGCGGCGATCCCGGCGGCTTCGCCGAGCGGCGACTGTTCGCGCGCTATCTCGGCGAAATTCTCGACGAGGCGGTCGGCAGCGGAAGCGTCAGCGTGGTCGAGTCGTCGGCCACGCGCGCGACGAACGACGATGGCTGGCTGGTGGAGCTCGATGGAGGCGATCCGATCCGGGCCCGCGCGCTCGTGCTCGCGATCGGCAACCAGGAGCCCGAGCCGCTGAGCGCGCTTGCCGGCGCCGGCGACCGGTACATCGCCAACCCGTGGGGCCCCGACGCGCGGAACGCCGTCGAGGAATTGTCCGCAAACGGCGGCAGCGCGTTGCTCGTCGGTACCGGCCTGACGATGGTCGACCTCGCGCTGTCGCTCGACGCGGCCGGACACCGCGGGCGCATCGTCGCGCTGGCGCGCCGCGGGCAGATCCCGCGCGCGCACGCCGATTTCGATCCGGCACCCGTCGACGCGGCGGACCTTCCGGCCGGCGACCTCCGTGCGCTTTGGCGCTGGTTGCGCGAGCGTTCGGCGCGGGTCGGCTGGCGCGCCGCGGTCGACAGCCTCCGCCCGCACAGCCAGGCGTTGTGGCAGAGCCTCGATCCCGAGCGGCAGCGACGCTTCCTGCGCCACGCGCGCCCCTGGTGGGATGTCCACCGCCACCGGATTGCCCCGGACGTCGCGCAGACCGTCGCCCGAATGATCGGCGAAGGGCGGCTCGAGATCGTCGCCGGACGGGTCGTCACGACGCAGCGGAGCGGCGACGAGCTTGAGGTCACGATCCGCCGGCGCGGCGCCTCGACCTCGCAGGTCATGCGCTTCGCCTACGCCTTCAACTGCACCGGTCCACTGCATTCGATTGGCCGCACGCGTGACCCTTTGCTCCGCAGCCTGCTCGACGCCGGGCAGGTCCGGCCCGACCATCTCGGAATCGGTCTCGAAGTCGACGACCGCTCGCGCGCCGAGCCCGGGGAACGCGTGTGGGCGCTCGGGCCTCTAACAAAGGGGCGATATTGGGAAATCATTGCGGTGCCGGACATTCGGGAGCAAGCGGCGGCGGTCGCGGAGGACATTGCGAGGGAGTTGGAACATGAACCCTCCATTTGAGCACGGCGAGCCCGAGGACGGCGACCTCGTCGAATCCGCGCCGACGTGCGAGATTCCGCCGGAGGTCAGCGAGGCCATCCGGACCCTGATCCGGTGGACGGGCGACGACCCCGACCGGGAAGGGCTGCTCGACACACCGCGTCGCGTGGCGCGCGCCTGGCGCGAATATGCCCGCGGCTATGCCGAGGACCCGGCCATCCACTTGAGCCGGACCTTCGAGGAGGTCGGCGGCTATGACGAGATCGTGCTTCTGAAGGACATCCCGTTCCAGTCGCACTGCGAGCACCACATGGCGCCGATCATCGGCAAGGCGTCGATCGCCTACCTGCCGCGCGACAAGGTGGTCGGGATCAGCAAGCTTGCCCGCGTGCTTCACGGCTTCGCGCGCCGCCTCCAGGTCCAGGAGCGGCTGACTGCGCAAGTCGCCGACACGATCTGGAAGCATCTCCAGCCCAAGGGCGTCGCCGTCATTGTCGAGGCCACGCATGCCTGCATGACCGCTCGCGGCGTCAACACGCCCGGAGTGATCATGTCGACGAGTCGAATGATGGGCACCTTCCGCGAGGACGAACGCAGCCGCCGCGAGGTGCTGGCGCTGATGGGCTATTAGCGCGAGCTCGCTGCAGGATCGAACCCTGATGGGCCGGCAGACGCGGCTCTTCCGCAATCACGTCAAATTGCTGTTCGCGGCCTGATCGCGACAGCGGGGCGGCTCCGCTGGCCGAAGAGCCGCCCCGCGCCCCACCGCGGAAAATCCGAGGTGGTTCAATTCGCGCCTTTGAACGCTTGAAACCGTCAGGCGATGCGGGCCGCCGGTCGAATTTTCTGGGCTTGGCCCCCGAATTGCTGTCAGTTTGCCGCTGCCGGAAATCGGGGGAGGGGGCTGATGGCACTCACGCGGCGCGCATTGCTCGAGCGGATCGGGGCGGTTGGAGGGGCAGGGGCCGCCTATCTCGCCATGGAGACGCTGGGGCTCGCCATTCCGACACCGGCCGGCGCGGAAGATTTCCGGCTTCCGCGGTCGAGCGGGGACGGCCGCTCCGTCGTGATTCTCGGTGCGGGAATCGCGGGGCTTGTTTCGGCGTACGAGCTGAGCCGGGCGGGCTATCGCGTCACCGTCCTCGAAGCGCGCGACCGGATCGGCGGCCGCGCCTGGACCATCCGAGGCAACGACTCCATCCAGCTGATCGATCGCCCGAGACAGCGGGCGCAATTGTCCGACGGCCTGTATTTCAATGCCGGGCCCGCCCGGATCCCGTCGTCCCACGCCGCGATCCTCGGCTACGCCAGGCGCTTTGGCGTGCCCCTGGAGACGTTCGTCAATAGCGACATGGCGACCGGCTGGGACTTCGGCGGCAGGGTTCACCGCGGCCGGCAGATGGTCAACGACATGCATGGCCGAATGGCCGAGCTGCTCGCCAAGGCCATCGACCAGCGCGCGCTCGATCAAGCGATGCCCAAAGACGAGCTGGTTGCGTTCCGGAGCTTCCTTGAAACCTATGGCGGCCTCGACAGCCAGGGTCGGCTGCCGGCGCTGCCGTCGTCGGGTTTTTCCGAACCGCGCGGCGGATACGACAAGCCGGGCAAGCCGCTGGACCCGCTGACGATGAGGGAAATGCTCCCCGCCACTCGGGGAGAGTCCTACATTTTTGAGGCGATCATCGACATGCAGCCGACCATGCTCCAGCCGGTCGGCGGCATGGACCGAATCGCCCATGCGATTTACGACCAAATCAAGCGGTCGGTACGGCTCAATGAACCCGTCACCGCGATCCGCCGGGAAGGGGCGGGCGTGCGCATCGAACATCGAAGCGGCGCGACGCGTGCGGACTATTGTGTCTGCACGCTGCCGGCAAACCTCCTGAGCAGGATTCCCAGCGACTTCTCGCCCGCGAAGAAAGCCGCGCTGAGGGATGTGTCCTATCTGAAAAGCGCCAAGGTGGCGTTCGAGGCTCCCCGCTTTTGGGAAGGCGACGGTATTTACGGCGGACTCGCCTGGACCGACCGCCTGAACGAGAACGTCATTTACCCGAGCGACACCTTTCACGCGGATCGAGGCGTGATCGTGGGGGCTTATTGCGCAGGCTGGACGCGCCGCGACACTCCGGAGGCGTTCGTCGGGCTGCCGATCGAAGAACAGATCCGGATCAGCCGTGACTCCATCGAAGCTCTGCACCCTGGCAAGTCGCGATGGCTTGAAAGCCCGATGGCCGTGGACTGGGGTCGAGTTCCCTGGTCGGAAGGCGCCGGCGCGATCGGGCCGGACTTCGACGAGTCAGCGCCGGGCGCTCACCGCGGTGCGCGCTATCAGGAGCTGCTGCGCCCCGAAGGGCCTATCGTATTCGCGGGCGAACACCTCTCCTATGTCGGCCTGTGGCAGGAAGGCGCGGCGCTCTCCGCGCACGAGGCGCTGAAGCTGGTCGCCGCGATGGCGAAGGAGAAAGCGACTGAAAAGGTGGGAGCGGCCTAGGTACGCTGACGACTGCTCGGGCCAAATCCTTGAGGAAGTTTCGGATGATCGCCCGCGTTCTTGCCATCATTGCCGTTGCACTGTCGACAACCGCTACGGATGCTCCCGAGATCAGGCAGCCGACTGGAAAATGGGTGGTCAACTTCGCCGAGAGTCAGTGCATTCTCTCGCGAGACTACGGAACTCCTGACAAGCCTTTCGCACTCATCTTCGAGCCGTCGGCGATGGGTGACCGAATTAGCCTGATCGTCCTCAGGCCCGGAAAGTTCGACGATTTAGCAAAGCAACCGGCAAAGCTACGGTTCGAACCGCTCCGACTGGTGATCGAAACTGACGCGTTTGCCTATGGCGTGCAAAGCAAAGAACTCGTCCGAATAAACTTCACGATCGAGCGCGAGCATCTTGAGCGCACACTTGATGCCAAATCAATCACGATCAATGGTCGACGCTTGGTGAACGTCGGTTTCTCAGTGCCCGGGTTTAGGTCAGCTTGGAAAGTGCTCGATGCGTGCAGAGCGGATTTGCTCGCTACCTGGGGTATCCCGGTGAAGCTGCAGGCAAGATTCAAGACTCCTGCGAAGCCACTGAAAGAGACGCTCGGCGCTTACTTTACATCGGACGATTACCCGTCTGCGGCCCTTAATAAGGGCGAAGAAGGTAGGGTCCGTTCGCGCATGCTGGTCGAGACATCGGGAGCGGTCAGCAAGTGCGACGTAATTTCCAGCAGTGGGAGCAAGGCATTGGACGATGTGACGTGCAAGATCATCCTGAAGCGGGTCCGCTATTCGCCGGCGTTGGACATCGACGGTAAGCCGATGCGCAGCATCGAGATTGCCGACGTCAGTTTCGTAGGGGCCTAAGCCCCAACCCCCGGCAAATGCCGCGCGACGCTCGCCCAGTCGGCGCCGGTCCAGAATATCGCAAGCGGGATCGCGACCGAGATCACGGCCATTGCGAAGCCCAGGCTCGTCGCCGGATGGATGTGGCCCTGCGTGCGCCGGTCCCAGATGAACAACGGCACAAACAACAGCAGTCCGAGCAGGAAGACGAAGGTGAAGCCGCCAATCGTCGGCGGGGCGATCGGCAGCCGGCCGATCGATGGTCCCATGACCACCAGGATCGCGGCGCCGAGCAGATAGCGCTTGTGCCACTGCGCATTGCGGCGGTGGGTCCATCCCCGCCACACGAGAATGGCGAACGGGACGATCACGGCAAGCGGCACGATCGTCCATGTCAGGGGGTCGGTGAAGGGCGGCTGATTGGCGCGCGCGACCTGCCACGCCGCTGTCAGGTACATGACCGGCACCATCAGGATCGCGAGCAACATGGTGAGCTTGCCCAGGGCCATGTGCACGTCGTGCTTGCGCGCGGCGATTAGCTGGGTCTGCGCGACGATCGCCGACATCCATAGAGTGAACACCAGCCCGTGCAGGATCACCGTGGGCGGCAGCGTCGGGTTTGGCCGCGGGTAGGACGGAACGATGCCCCTGAAGTAGAAGCTCGGGCCGAAGCCGAGCAGGACGAGCAGGACGAGGAACAGAGCCATTCGCGAATAGAAGCGGCGTTCGGACGCCTTGCGGTCGGCTGGCGATGCAACGATCGTGGCCATATGAACCCCCCGATCCATGGCTGGCGGAGCGACAGGTCTAGCGCGAACGCGCCGGTCGCGCCAAGGTGTTTGTTGGTCGAAGGCGGGTTGTCCGGCGCTCTCACGCGAATGCAGCGGCGGCGGTCACCATCAAGGGGAATTTCAATGCGCAAGTCCCGTTCAGTCATCCTCGCGCTGGCGCTCGCTTCGGCGCCGCTTGCAATGGCTTCCGCGGCGCGGCCCGCGGACGTTGCGGTGGCGGTCGCCCTTCCGTCCCGGAGCGCGGACAACGTCAAGCTCGATGAGTCGCGCAAGCCAGCCGAGCTGCTTCGGTTCTTCGGGCTTCGTCGGGGGATGCAGGTGCTCGATATGTTCGGGGCGAACAAATATTGGGCGGAGATCATGGCTCCCGCGATCGGCCCGAGCGGCCATGTGACCGTGTGGCAGGCAAGTCAGTTCCTCAACGACGAGCGGAAAAAGGGATTCGACGAGTTCGCCGCGCGGCAGAAGAACGTCACGCTCATCTCGAGTCCGTTCGAGGCGCCGAACCTGCCCAGGAACAAGTTCGACTTCGCGATCATCAACCTCGACTACCACGACGTTTATTGGGAGAATGCGGAGCGGAAGGTCGTCCGCATGGATCCGAATGCCTGGCTCAAGACGCTCTATGCGGCGATGAGGCCCGGCGCGACCGTCGGGGTCGTCGACCATGTGGCCAAGCCGAACAATGACACGCGCGCCACCGTCGAGAAGTTGCACCGGATCGACCCCAACGTGGTGAGGCGCGATTTCCGGCGGGCGGGCTTCGTGCTCGTCGCGACCAGCCCGATGTTGCGCAATCCGTCCGACGACCACAGCCTGCTGGTGTTCGATCCCAAGGTCCGCGGGAAGACCGACCGCGCCGTCTTCAAGTTCAGAAAACCGCGTTGAGCGAACAAGCGGAGGCCGCCGCCGCCCGCCCCATTCGCGGGTCTCGCGCTTACTGGGCGCTGGCGGCCCTGCTTGCCGGATTGCTCGCCGGAGCGGCCGCGGGGAAACTTCAGCCCGTTTTGCACGACGATGCGCTCGCGGTTGCGGGTTTCGTCGGCACCTTGTGGCTGAACGCGCTCAAGATGACGGTCATCCCGCTCGTCGTCGTGCTCCTCGTGACCGGCATCGCGAGAAGCGCGGAGGCGGCGCGGGCGGGGCGGATCGCCGCCCGATCGGTATGCTGGATCGTTGCCGTGTGCACGGCTTCGGCGATTTTCGGCGCGGTCGCGATCTCTCTGCTAGTCGGGTTCTTTCCGCTGCCGCGCGGGACCGCCGAGGGACTTCGGGCCGCGCTGTCCGGAATCGAGCCGGCGGCCTCCGGGCCGCTGCCGGGCGTGGCCGAGTTCTTCAAGGGAGTGATCCCCGATAATGTGATCGCGGCCGCGGCCAATGGGAATGTCCTGCCGCTGGTAGTCTTCGCCGTCCTGTTCGCGCTGGCGCTCCTGCGGATCGGCCAGGCGGGCCGGCGCTCGGTCGTGGACCTGTTCGAGGCCATCGGCGACGCCTTGCTGGTGATCATCGGCTGGGTCCTGTGGACCGCCCCCCTGGGGGTATTCGCCTTGGCTTTCTCCGTCGGGTCGGAGGCGGGCGGAGCGGCCTTCGCGGGGCTCGGCCATTATGTTGTGCTGATCTCGATCGTCGGCATTCTGGTCACTCTTGCCGGCTATCCGCTCGCGATCCTGGCCGGGCGAGTGAGCCCGGGGAAGTTTGCCAAGGCGATGATCGCGCCACAGGCCGTTGCGATCTCGACCCGCTCATCGCTCGCCTCCTTGCCGGCGATGCTCGCTTCCGCCCGCGTCATGGGCATCCGCGATCAGGTGGCGGACGTAAGCCTTCCGATCTGCGTCGCGTTGTTCCGGGCGACCGGGCCGGCGATGAACACGGCGGTCGCGTTCTATGTGGCCCATTGGCTCGGCTATGAGCCGACGCTCGCGCAGATGATCGCCGCGACAGCGGTCGGAGCAGTCATGAGCTACGGCGCCGTCAGCCTGCCGGGCGAGATCACGTTCATCAGCTCCATCGCTCCGATTGCGCTGGCGCTCGGAGTGCCGATCGCGCCCCTCGCGCTGCTGGTCGCGGTCGAAATGGTCCCGGACATCTTCCGTACGGTCGGAAACGTGACGATGGATGTGGCGGTAACGACCGCGGTCGACCGATCTTCCCCGCGCGAGGCCTCCGAAACCTGAACGCCCGCTGACCGCCGTTCGTCGATTGAGCATCGGACGAAGGGCGTTTGTCGGAATGCCGACAATCCGCCCGACTGCCCGTCGAGCGGCGCGAGACTTCGCCCCGCCGCCGTTGCATCTGGATCGTGCGACGCGGGGGCATGTCCCCTCTCAAATCCCCAGCCGCCCCCGTGTCGCGAAAAAGGAGACGCGACATGTTGAAGACCATTTCCGCCTTCGCTGCCGTTCTCGCGGCGTCGGCGCTGGTGTTGCCGACCGTCAGCCATGCCGAGGCCCCGACGTCCATGGCCGTGTCCTACGCGGACCTGGACCTGCTTTCCCCGAGCGGCCAGACCGTGCTCCTCCGGCGCATCGGAATAGCCGCGAATGTCGTGTGCGAGGTCGGCTACACTCGCGAGCTCGAGCGTATGCTTGCCGCCGAGAAGTGCCGGATCGGCGCCGTTGATGCGACCCGTCCCGCCTATGAGGCGGCGATCGATTCGTCGCGTCGTGGCACGGTTACCGTCGGTGCGGCCTCACTCATCGTGACCGCACGGTGAGTCCGCCCCGGGACCGCCGCGTGCTGTGTCCCCGGCGCGCGGCGGTCAGCGGCCGGCGATTGCCCTGACCCGATCGGAATAGAGACGGCCGACCGGCTGCTCCTCGCCGTCCGCCAGCCGCGCGATCCAGCGCCCTGACGGATTGCGGGTAAATCCCGAAATGAAATCCTTGCGAACGATTGCCGAGCGATGCAGCCGAACGAAAAACTCCGGATCGAGCCCTTCCTCGAGCGCGGTCATCGAATGATGAATGAGCCAGCTCCGGCGACCGACGTGCAGCCGCATGTAGTCGCGCTCGGCGGACACCCGGTCCACGTCCCGCGCGGCGATCCGGACCAGGCCCGACAGGTCTGACGCCCAGAATTCCTCCAGCCATTGCGATTGCTTCGCGGCCGGCTTCAATGTGCGTTGCTGCAAATAGGCTCGCGCGCGGTCGAGCGCCCGCTGCAGCCGCGCCGGGTCGACCGGCTTCATCAGATAGTCGACCGCCTCCACCTCGAATGCGGCGACCGCGAACTGGTCGAAAGCCGTAACGAACACGACGGCCGGCGACGGATTCATGCCGGCGAGCGCACGAGCAACCCCGATGCCGTCGAGCCCGGGCATCGCGATGTCCAGCAGCAGGAGATCGGGTGAGAGCGCCTCGGTCAGGTTGATGGCGGAGTCGCCGTCGCTGGCCGTGCCGACGAGCTGCGCGCCCTCGGCTTTGGCCAGAAGCAATTGCAACCGCTCCGCCGCCAGCGGCTCGTCATCGGCAATGAGAACGTGGAGTGGCTTAGGGTCTGAACTCATGATCAACGAGGCCGTGATGGTGACGAAAAAGCGTTCTGGGAGTGAGCGAGTGAAGACAGGTAGCGGGACCTACCTGGCAAGTGAGCGAACGAACAAACGAAAGCTCGAGGGCGCTTTTGCGTCCCACCCGGAGGGCATGGCCCTGCCGGCGCATCGTTTCGTCGAAGCGCTGGACCGTAGGTCCTGCTACGCGCTTCGCGCTTCTCCTCGCCCTGCATCCGGCAGGAGCCATGTCCCGGCTCTCGCTGATCATGGGCTCAGACCCTCGCTCAGCCATTCATTTCCACCGGAAGTGTGAGCGACACCTTGAAGCCGCCGCCGGCCATCGGCCCGAAACGGCAGCTTGCGCGGCTTCCGAAGCGTGCTTCGAGACGTTGGCAGACATTGGCCAGACCGAGACCCGTGCCTTCGTGAGTCGCGGCGGGAAGTTCGTCCTTGCCGCCGTGCTTCAACCGGTTGCTGATCTCCAGGACCATTCGGCCGTCGCCGAGGTGACGCCCCTCGATCCGGAGGAGGACCGCCTTACGGCTCTTCGACACCCCATATTTGATCGCATTCTCGATAATGGGCTGGAGGATCAGGGTGGGGAGCCGCGCCTGCTCCAACTCCTCCGGCAGATCGATCTCGACGTGAAGGCGGTCCGGGAACCTGGCCTTCTCGATGTCGAGGTACAGGCGCTGGAGGTCGATTTCCTCGGCGAGCGTCACGTCCGCAGTGGGATCGAGCGAGAGGCTGGTGCGGAAGAAGGTCGACAGCGCGAGAAGCATTCCCTCGGCGCGATCGGTCCGGCCCGTCATCACCAGCGAGGAAAGCGAGTTTAACGTATTGAACAGGAAGTGCGGATTGACCTGGTAGCGAAGGGCCCGGACCTGGGCTGCCTGCGCGGCGCTCTCCGCGTCGGCAAGCCGGCGCTGAGCCCGGAGAGCGTCGGCCTGCGCGAGCATCGCCATGTAGAAGGCGGTCCAGGCAGCGAAGAAGAAGAACCAGGTAACGGTTGAATCTGCCGCATAGCGGAACTGGTCCCATGATTTCAGCTCCGCCATCCTCGGCCAGGTCAGCACCAGCGGTTCCTGACCGGCCCGCTCGACCCGCATCGTGTTGCCGGTTTCGACCACATTGTAGCCTTCGCGCGAGACGAACCGCATTTCTTCCTGTGGCTTCTCGAGGAAGCGGTCGGCCGAGATCAGGAGCCCCGCCTGCGCACAGGCAGCGACGAACGAGGCAATGAGTCCGATTACGACACGGCGCGTCAGGCTTGCCGAGCGCGCGAACAGGCCGACGATGACGTAGATCGCGGCCGTGAGGGCGATGCCGATGACCAACGTCAGCGCCCGGTTGAGCATGATCGTGCCGGCGTCTTCCGTGAGGAACGCCCGCGCGACAACGGTCGAATAATAGACGAGCCAGAAACCGAGGATCGACTTTACCGCGAGCGGCCAGTCCCTGAACCGGCTGCGGACAATCGGAGGTTGCACCATGAACATCGGCTCTTTCTTTACCGCAAATGAACGCCGCTGAAACCGCCCCTTGACCGTTGGCAGAACGACCCCCGCAGTCGGTCGAAACGCCGCCATCCCCGGAACGCGGACCACGCCCGCTCGTTACTTCCCTTGCAATGAACAAGAAGCGCAAGCCAGGCGGCAATCGCGCGAGCGGGGGGGACGTCCCTCCGGCTGTCCACCCGCGCGAACCGGACCGCGAGTTCGAGCACAAGCTGAGGCGCAATCCGGACGATCAGGACGCCAAGGTCGATGTCGGAAGCGATGAGTCGATGGACGCATCGGATCCATCGGCGGCCGCCCAACCGGGCCGGAAGGACGAGCCGGTGCCTTCATCGGGATTTCCCGAGTAGGTTACGCAACCGTCACAAATCCGCCACCGCCGTTGCAATAAATCAACAATCCACAGTTTTGAACGCTCCGGTTAATTTATGGCCTAGACGCAGTGACTCCCCTCTGATTCAATCTGAACGGGGGGTGGGACTGTGGTTAAGCAATACGCAACCAAATCCGCCGCATGATCCTGCCCGGGCAAAAGGAGTCGGGTACATGATTACGCGGACCAGCCAGCCGGCAAGCGGCGCGATGCTGATCTCGGAGATGAAGGAGTTTGCGAGCTTCACCAAGGCTACGCAGCGCTACATCCGCCGGTCGCTCGACGTGGCTTACGGCCGCCGCGACCCGATGGAATGTTGGGCCCGCGATGAGGGCGAGGCGGCCTCGATCCGCGCCCAGGCCCGGCTGTACAAGCAGCTCGATCACCTGCGCCTCCAGGTTCCCGACGATAGCGGCCTCGACATGATCGAGCCGTTCATCGGCATGTTGATCACCATCTCCGCGTTCGATCTCGGCCAGGACCGCCTACCCAACTTTGCCGCCTATCGCTTCCTCTACGAGCGGCTGATCGGCGCGGCGTCGCGCCCGTGGCTGCCATCGGCCTTTTGCGCGGCCGCGGCCCTGCCGCATCTGCACCCGGACCGCCGGCGTGTCCTGCTCCAGTCGATCAGCGAGAGCGCGGCAACCGCGCCCGGCTGGTCGAGCCGCGAGCCGGTATTCTGGCCGGAGTGGGTCGAGAAGGTCGATCTCAAGACGGCGGCCTAAGCCTTTTCGGCTTCCGGCACCTTCACAGACGGGAAGATCTCCGCGAGCTGCCTGAGGCTGTCCTCGGCGCTCTTGTGGTGCACGAAGATCACGCCGTGCGCTTCATAAGTCGCGCGATGGTTCTCGCGGTCATCGACCAGAACGTCGCCCGGTCTCATGTGCCGGTGCTTGTCGCGCGCCATGCAGGTGATGATCGGAACACCCGGAAAATGCCTGGCCGCCCATCGCACCTTCTGCGGCGCCGCCCAGTTGCCGAGCGGCAGGCCGGTCAGGATCGCCGGCTTCAGATGCCTGACCGCATCGAAGAGCAGGCGCGCGTCCGGCATTTCAGGCAGGCCGCCGTAGAAATCCGGCGCATTCGCCAGTCGCCGCCAGAATTCGCGCTTACCCTGCCTCGCCTCGAACGCGGCCGGGCTCATTCCGAGCAGGAGCCGAACGCCTTCGTCGAAATCGGCGAGCACGCCGTCCGCGTCCAGGAAAAGGCGTGGGTTGCCTTTGGGCATCAGAAACGCGCCGGGTCGAGGTCGATCGCAATGGGAGCGGGGAGGGGCGCCCATCCACGGTCGCGCAGCACATCGTTGCTTTCGCGGGCCTCGCGCCCGGGACCGAGGGACCAGGTGATGTGGTAAGTCGAGCCGTCGGGTCGGTCGGTCGTCCCATCGAGCTCGACGACAAGGCATTCGAGACTCCGGCCATCGTCCGCGCGGCCGACGATCCTGGCATCCGGCTCGGGCGGCAGCGGCGTGGCCGGAGTGGCTCCGACGCGCAGGGTCACATGATCGGCGATGACGGTCTCGTATTTCGGCGGAAAGCGGGCGAGCAGCGCCTCGCGCTCGCTCTCCGGAAGCTTCCATCCCGTGACGGTTCCCGGCCTCGCCATGGGAGATCAACCGCTGTCACTGGGAAGTTGTTTCCGCCAGCCGCTCCACCAGCTGCTGCGCGAACTCGCTGAGCGTGTCGTCGCGCGCGCCCATGATCACGATCCGGTCGCCATCCTTGGCCTCCGCGAGCAGCGCTTCGCCGATCCTGGCGCGTTCCGGAACATGCTCCGCCTCGCGCCCGCGGTCGCGGACCCGCTCCGCCAGCCAATCGGAGCCGCGAATCCGCTCGACCGTTCCGCCCTGATAGACGGGATCGGGCAGGTACAGCCGGTCGTCCGGAGCCATTCCGTTCGCGAACCCCTCGGCCAGTTGCTCGCCCATCTTGGCGAGCGGTCCGTAGCCATGCGGCTGGAACATGATCAGCACCCGGCCAGGCCTCGCGTGGAGGGTCGCAAGGGTCGCCTCGATCTTGTCGGGGTTATGCGCGAAATCGTCGATCACCGTCACTCCGCCGGCCGTCCCGACGGTCTCCAACCGCCGCCTCAGGCCCTCGAAGCGGGCGAGCGCATCGATCGCTTCCTCGAGTCGGACGCCGAGCGCCCGGACCGCCGCCAGCGCGGCCAGCGCATTGGATGCGTTGTGGCGGCCGGGCACCGATAGCCGGACCTCATGCCGATTGCCCTCGGCCTCGAGCGCGAAGGCCGCTCCATCCGCTTCGAGCTGCAGGTCCTTGCCCATGAAGTCGGTGCCGGGGCTGTCGAAGCCATAGCCGATCACCTTGTCGGACGGGACCGTCCCGGCGAGAGCCCGTGTCTCCGGATCGTCGAGATTGAGGACCGCCTTGTGCGACCGGTTGAGGAAATGGGCGAACAGCTCGCGCAGTTCGACCAGCTCCTTGTGGTCGAGGCTGATGTTGGTCAGCACCGCGATCTCCGGCTTATAGAGCGCGATCGAGCCGTCGCTTTCGTCGACTTCGCTGACGAACAGCTCCGGGTCGCCGACCAGCGCGCTGGCGAACGGCGCCGAGGGCGTGACGAAGTTTTTCATCACCGCGCCGTTCATCACCGTCGGCTGGCGGTGGCAGGCGTGGAGGATCCACCCGATCATGCCCGTCACGGTCGACTTCCCGCTGGTCCCGCCGACCGCAACGCTGCGCTGCGCCTCGTTCAAGAGCTTGGCGAGGAATTGCGGCCGGGTGAGATGCGGCAGGCCCAGCTCGCGGGCGCGGACAACGTCCGGCACCGTGTCCTCCACAGCGGCGGAAGTCACGAGAGTCATGCCCGGCTGCAGTCCCGACCCATCCTGCGGGAACAGCTGGATCCCCAGCGACCGTAGATAATCGAATTTATGCGGCGTCCGCCCCGCATCGAGCGATCGGTCCGAACCGGCAACCCTGGCGCCGCCCGCGCGCACGATAGACGCAAGCGGAAGCATCCCGCTGCCGCCGATCCCGCTGAAGAAAACCGGTGAATCGATCATCCGCGCGCCCTAATGGGCGGCGCGGCGGAAGGCTAGCGACACGCGCCTCCGCCGGGCCATCCGGTCCAGCCCGGCCCGCGCACGACGCGGCCCGGCTTCGCACCGGAATGCTTGCCGTCCTTGACCACCTGCACACCGTTGACGAACACGTCGCTGACGCCAGTCGAGAGCTGCTTCGGTTTTTCGAAGGTCGCATGGTCCTGGATCTTCGCTGGGTCGAACACGACCACGTCGCCATAATAGCCGGGCGCGAGCCAGCCGCGGTTCCTGATCCCGAGGTTGGTCGCCGGAAGCGCCGTCAGCCGCCGGATCGCGTCGGGCAGGGCGGCCGCATGCTCGTCGCGAACATAATGGCCGAGCACGCGGGCGAAATTGCCGTAGGCGCGCGGATGGCTGCTCGACTTGAGGAACACGCCCTGGGGTACCTCCGACGCCTCGTCGGAGCCGAAGCTCATCCACGGCAGACCGACCTGCCGCTTCACATTGTCCTCATTCATCAGGAAATAGACGGTGCCGACGCGGCTATCGTCCTCGATCACGAGGTCCATCGCCGTCTCTTCCGGGCTTTTGCCGCGCATCCGCGCGACCTCGGCGAGGGTCTTGCCGGTCAGCGGCTTCAGCTCCGGATTCTTGAAGCTGATCAGCAGTACCTTCTCCGGGCTTCCCGCCAGCAGCAGCAGATTCTCCCAATCTTTCGACGGCGTGCGCATTTCCTTGACCAGCCGCGCGCGCGTCGCGGGGTCCTTCAGCCGCTTGATCCAGGCTTCGAGCCCTCCCGACTGCACCCAGGTCGGCATGGCCGCGTCGAGCCCCGTCGCTCCCGCGGGATAGGTGTACGTGTCGGCGGTGATGCGCAGGCCCGAGGCGCGCGCCGCCTCGACCCTGGCGATCATCGGGTCGAGCTTCGACCAGTTGGGCCTGCCGGCCTGCTTCATGTGATAGATTTCTGCCGGGGCGCCGGATTCGCGGCTGATGGTGATCAGCTCATCCACCGCCTCGAGCAGCTTGTCGCCCTCGGAGCGCATATGGCTGATGTACATGCCGCCGCATTTCGCGGCCTCGGTGGTGAGGGCGATCAGCTCCGGGGTTTCAGCATAGGACGCCGGCGCATAGATCAGCGAGGAGCCGACCCCCAGCGCGCCGTCCTTCATCGCCTGGCGCACGAGGCCGCGCATGCGGGTGAGCTGGGCCGGCGTGGGATCGACGTCCTTCTCGCCCAGCTCATGCACGCGTACTGTCGTCGCGCCGACGAACGAGGCGACGTTGGGAGTCACGCCCTTGCGCTGGAGATATTCGAGATATTGGGCGAGGCTCGTCCATCGGATTGGATATTTGATGTCGCCCTGACGCTTGATCGCCAGCCGCTTCATTTCCGGCGTGAGCGGGCCCATCGAATCGCCTTCGCCCATCACCTCCAGGGTCACGCCCTGAACGGTGTCGCTCATCCCGCGGCCGTCGGCGATCAGGCTCTCGGTCGCCCAGCTCAGCATGTTGATGAAGCCCGGCGAAACGGCCTTTCCACTGGCGTCGACTACGCGCACCGAGCGACCCGGCGCGTGCGGCCCGACATAGACGATCCGGTCGCCCTTCAACGCGACATCCCCGACGTAAGGCGCGCTGCCCGATCCATCGTAGATCGTGCCGCCGCGGATGAGGATGGTGTAGGCGGGCGCCGCGCGCGGAGCCGCCGAACTGAAGGCAAGGCCCGCGAGCGCAAGCGTGATCGCAACGTGTTTGTTCATTGTTCCCCCTCCACAAGGGCGGCGAAACTGCCTTATCTGGTGCAACGGCGCCACAGGATTCGGGGGCATGAATGCGCATCGCGGTGGTTGCTCCGAGCTGCACGTTGAAGCGCGAGGCCGCCGAGCGCGTGCGAGCGATCGCCGCCGGGCGGGGCGACTGCGAGCTCCTCATCCATACGCAATGCTTCCTGAACGACGGTCATTTCGCCGGCCCGGACGAGGCGCGCCTCTTCGCGTTGCGCGAGGTCATGGCCGATGCTTCGATCGATGCGGTCTGGTTCGCGAGGGGCGGCTATGGCTCGAACCGGATCGCGGAAGCCGCGATGGTGGATATTCCGGCCGCTGCGCGGGACAAGGTGTACCTGGGCTATAGCGACGCGGGCTTTCTTCATGCCGGCTTCCACAAGGCCGGGCTCGACGTCGCCTGGGGGCCGATGCCGCAAGACGTGCTTCGCCAGGGCGGCGAGGATGCCATGCACCGGGCTCTGGACTGGATCGTCAGACGCGACCCGTCCGCGCTTGAACCGCGGCTCGAGGCCCCGGCCATGGCCTATAACCTGACCGTCCTGTCGAATTTGCTCGGGACATCCCTCGAGCCCGACTTCACCGGTGTCGACTTGTTGGTCGAGGAGGTCAGCGAGCAGCTCTACCGCATCGACCGCACCATGTTCCATATCACGGCCTCGCCAAACGTCAGGCGAGTGTCGAGACTGCGTCTCGGCCGTGTCGCGGACGTGCTTGAAAACGACCCGGAATTCGGAGGCGACGAGGCTTCGATCGTCGAGGAGTGGTGCGGCCGCTCGGGCATATCGTACGGCGGCCGGGCCGACATCGGCCACGACGCCGGCAACCGGGTTGTGCCTTTTGGACCGAAAAATCGCTGATTCCCCTCTGCAACGGCATTGCAAAGAGGGCCGCTTTGCGCTCTATCGGTGATGGAACAACAGGAGGGCCTGATGGCACAAGGGACTGGTCGTAAAGCAGGGGGCGGGCTGGCCCGTCCAGTTACTCCGTCGGCGGATTTGGCCGCGATCACGGGCAGCGCTCCGCTGCCGCGGAGCCAGGTGGTCTCGAAAGTGTGGGATCACATTCGCAGGAACAACCTGCAAAACCCGCAAAACAAAAGAGAAATTCTTGCTGACGACAAGCTTCGCCGGGTCTTTGGGGGCAAGGATCGCGTCAGCATGTTCGAAATGAACAAGCATCTTTCGAACCACCTGAAGTAAGCGTCGGCACGCTTGCCACGGATAAGGGGGATCCGCCGCGGCGGGTCCCCTTTCTTATATGGGCGGGCCGCGACTCGGCCTTTTCACCCGCGCCACAAGCCGTCCAACCGCTCCTCAGTCACCGGATAACCGAGGTGATCGGGGATGGTGATGAACTTTTCACCGCCGCGCACTTCGACCCACGGAGTCACCGGCTCGATCGGATGGGCGAGCGCGTCCGCGCGAATTTCCTCGAAGCTCGAATGTTGTGCCAGCCGCTCGAGGTTGCGGCGGGTCGGGAAGATCAATCGGGCTTCGCCGCGTTCCTCCCGGTCGAGCACTTCGCGCGCGGTCAGCCAATTGGCGCCGGCGCATTCGCCTTCCATCACCCGCGGCTCCCACGGCCCCACAGGCGCCTCGGCCACGTAGAACATCGTGTCGAACCGGCGCACAGCATGGAACTTGGGGACCCAGCGCGTGAACGGCGTGAGTGCTTCGAGGTCGAGCTTGTGTTCGCCTTCGAGCAGAAGAGTCCCGAAGGGATGATCCTTCGCGAGGGCGCCTTGCATCCAGTCGGCCTGCACGAAGCCAGGTTCAGGCGTTATGCCGATGGGGATCGCCGTCTCTTCAAGCGTCTCGCGGATCGCGGCGACCCGGGCCGCGCCGTCCGGCCATTCAGTTCCATCAGCCAGCCTGCGGTCGGCTTCGTCGATCCGCCCGCCGGGGAAGACGAGCGCTCCGGCGGCGAACGCCATGCCTTCCGACCGCTCGACAATCAGCAACTCGGGCGGACCGTCCGCCCGCTCACGGACGACGATCAATGTCGCGGCGGGAATCGCCTCGGATGTCGCGCTTGGGGCCATGACGCGCTCGTAGAGGCGGGTGCGCCAAAGAAAAAGCCGCCCGAGATCGCCCGGGCGGCCTTCCCATGATGGACGGTGGTGCGGCGGCTACATTCCGCTGACGTTCTGCTCCTGCGCGTCGGTCGGGTTCACCGTATTGTCCTCGATCGCATTTTCCTCGGCCTGCTGCTGCTCGTTGCCCAACGCCGCGGCCTCGGCATCCACGGCTGCTTCGTTCGACAGTTCGTTGAGGTCGGCGGCCGGTTGATTCATCTCGGCATTGTCGACCACGTCCTGATTGCCACGACCGCAAGCGGCAAGCGTGAGCGCGGCTACTCCGGTAATGACAAAAACAAGCTTTTTCATGCGTTTGAGTCCCCAAGAGAATGGAAATGCCGCCTAGCCATATCAGCAGTCGGCGCCGCTTTTCCAGTGCCTTTTGCGCACGAGGCGTACATCCCTGGAAATGCCAGAATCCTTGAGATTCGATGTCAAAAACCCTATCTGAGGCGCGTCGGGGCAACCCGGCTATGTCGGTAGATTGTCAGGTGGAATAGGCACTTCGGACCCGGGGGGCAGTACCCCGGCGCCTCCACCATCAGCCGCCCGCTGGAGCAGTTTCCGCGGTTGTTGATGGGGGCGAAACAGGATCGACGAGTGCAATAAAGGCCTGATTGCCGATCGGTATGAGACCACCGTGACGGCTCATTCTCACAAGTGCCAACGATAACGAGGCACTCGCTCTTGCCGCGTAACTGACGTCCTAACGGACTGACGTTACAAAGCTAAAGCGCGGTCGGACCCCACCGGGCAACAGAAGGGGATTCCAGCGGCACGGGGGACGCCGGGCAACAGAAGTCCCCCACCTTCTTCCACCTGCAAGTCCGGTCGGCTACGCTCCTCCGCGAGGGGGACGCCATGCGTCATTGGCTCAAACATGCTTTCGTCGCGGCGGCGGCGCTCCTGCTCACCGGTTGCCTGTGGGGCCCGGGCAAGTTCGCGTCGGACCTGACGCTGAAAAAGGACGGCAGCTTCATCCTCGATTACCGCGGCGAAATCGTTCTCCAGCTTCCTCCGGATGCGAGCGTCGAGGCATGGGACGATACGATGGCGCATTGTGGCGGCGCTAGGGATGGCACGAAGACGGAGCGTCCCTGCAGCAAGCAAGAGGTGGTCGAACAGAAGACGGCCCACGAGAAGCGGGTTGCTTCCAAACACGATGAAATGGAGCAAATGGCCAAGGTGTTTGGCCTCCCCGGGCTCGACGATGCATCGAACCGCGCCTTCGCTGCCAAACTAATGAAATACGAGGGCTGGCGATCGGTGACCTATCGCGCCAATGGCGTGTTCGACATCGTCTATCACATGGAGGGCAGCGCGAGGCAGGATTTCGTTTTCCCCGCGCTTCCCGACAACGATCTCATCATCCCTTTCATCGCCATTCGTCGCCGCGCCGACGGTTCCGTGCTGGTGACCGCGCCCGCGTTCACGGGCGGGGCGGGACCATTCGGCGCACGTGCTGGAGCGGCGGCGGCGAACCAGATGAAAGGCGGCCCGGTTTCGCGCGCCCAGGGCCGCTTCACCGTCATCACCGACGGCGAGATCCTGACCAACAACAGCGAGGACGGCGCATCGCCGCACGCGATCGGACGACAAGTTCGCTGGGACGTCGGTCCGAGCTCCACCAGGATCCCGGAGGCGCTGATCCGGCTGCGTTAGCGCTTCCTCAGCTCGTCCCGGATCTCGGTCAGCAGATCGACCTCGCTCGGACCCGCCGCGTCCGCGCTCTTGCGCATCGCCCTGGTCGCTACCCGCACCAGCAGGAAGATGATGAAGGCGAGGATCAGGAAATTGATGAGGACGGTGATGAACTGGCCCCAGCCGAGCACCGGGATTCCCGCCTTCTTGAGGTCGGCATAGCTCGTCAGGCTACCGTGGTAGGTGTCCGGCACCGATCCCAGGATCACGAAATGGCTCGAGAAATCGAGGCCGCCGAAGATCGCTCCGACGATCGGCATGATGATGTCGTCCGTAAGGCTCGCGGTGATGGTCGCGAAGGCCGCGCCGATGATTACCGCCACCGCGAGGTCGAGGACGTTGCCCTTGACAATGAACGCGCGAAAATCCTTGAGCATCACGTCCCCCATTCCTCGTTTCGGTCGGTCGGCAGACTAACGCGAACGGGGCCGAATGGAAGAGACGGCGCTTAAGCCGGAAGTGTATCGCGTCATAAGGATTTGCGTTACTAGCTGCGCGGCCATCCATCCGTTCGCATGCGGGCTTCGTTCATGACCGACATTTTCGTTTCCTATGGCCGGTCGACCGAAGCCCAGGCTCAGCTGGTCGCCGGCGCGCTGCGCGCCGCCGGCTACAACGTCTGGCGCGACGACGAATTGCCGGCTCACCGGTCCTACAGTGAAGTCATCGAGGAGCGGCTTCACTCGGCCAAGGCCGTGGTGGTGCTGTGGTCGGCCGAGGCGGCCCACTCGCAATGGGTCCGCGCGGAAGCCGACATCGCGCGAGAATCCGGCACGCTCGTGCAAATCACGGTGGACGGGACGCTGCCGCCCATTCCATTCAACCAGATTCAATGCGCCGACCTCAAACAATGGAGCGGCGATACGGACGCACCGGGGTGGCGCAAGGTCGAAAGCAGCGTCGCACTGCTGGTCGGGAATACCGGACGGCCGGACCCTGCGCTGGACCCGAAAGCCGAACCGGCCCGCCGGGTGTCGATCTGCGTCTTGCCGTTCATCAACATGAGCGGCGACGCGGAGCAGGAATATTTCAGCGACGGCATCACCGAAGACATCATCACCGATTTGTCGAAGGTTTCGGCGCTGTCGGTGGTCGCGCGCAATACCGCCTTCACCTTCAAGGGGCAGACGCTGGAAGTCGGCCAGATCGCCCGGCAGCTCAAGGTCACGCACGTCCTCGAAGGCAGCGTCCGCAAGTCCGGCGATCGCGTGCGGATCAACGCCCAGCTGATCAACGGCGAGGAAGGTGATCACGTCTGGGCCGAGCGCTACGACCGCAATCTCGACGACATCTTCGCCATCCAGGATGAAATCTCCAAGGCCATAGTTGCGGCTCTCCGCCTGAAGCTACTGCCCAAGGAAAAGAAGGCGATCGAGCACCGCGGCACTTCGAGTGTCGAGGCCTACAATCTGTACCTGATGGCGCGGCAGCACTGGATCAGCGGCAATGACGGCGACGTCCGTCGCGACGAGGTCGTCATCCGGATTGCGCGCCAGGCGACCGAGATCGACCCGAACTACGCCAAGGCCTGGGCGTTGATCGCGCTGGCGCAGGCCGAAATGCGCTTCCGGCATGATCGGCCGGAAGATGCGCTCACTGCCGCCGAACGTGCGCTCGAGATTGATCCCAATCTGCCGGAGGCGCTCTGCGTCAAGGCACGATACCTCGCCGACGAGGATGGAAAGCCCGAGGAGGCCGACCGGCAGATTCAGACGGCGCTGCGGCTCGACCCCGAGAGCTGGGAGGTGAACAAGGAAGCCGCGCGGCTGCTCAGCCGGACCGGCAAGATGCGCGAGGCGATCCCGTTTTTCGAAAAAGCCGCGGCGCTGGTCGAGAGCGACTTTCATTCCACCGGCATGCTGGAGACGTGCTACGCGGCCATCGGCGATGCGGCCGGGCTGAAGCGCTCGGCGGAAATGACGTTCGAACGCGCGCAGCGTGTGCTGGCGCAGGATCCCGCGATCGGCTCGGCGCTGGGGTTCGGCGCGGTCGCACTGGCGATCCTTGGCGATGGCGTTCGGTCAAAGGAGTGGATCAAGCGCGCGCTCCTCATGGACCCGGACAATTTCACGATGCGCTGGAACCTGGTGTGTTCGCTGTCGCGCTATCTGGGCGACACGGATGCGGCCATCGATCTGCTCGCCACGTTCATCGATCGCTCCCCACCGGCGATGGTCAAATATCTCCGGCTCGACACCGACCTCGACCCGCTCCGGGATGACGCGCGGTTCGAGCAGATGGTCAAGGCCCAGGAGGAACGCGTAGCGTCGACAGGTTCCGTCGTGCAACAGGCGCATGCGCCGGCCCAGCGCTCCGCTTGAACTCGCGGAAGCTGCTGTGTTGCTTCATTAAGACAGCATCTTGAACCCGAGGGCCCGCCCCTCTACGTATCGCGGAACGACGCCTTGGAGGGGACGATGACTCTACTTCGCCGTTTCGGATTGCTTGCGCCGCTCGCCGCCTTCAGCCTTGCCGGATGCGGCCTCAACAGCGTCCCAACCGCCGAGGAACAGGTCAACGCGGCCTGGGCCAACGTACAGAGCGAGTACCAGCGCCGGGCGGACCTGATCCCGAACCTGGTCAATACGGTGAAGGGGTACGCCCAGCAGGAGCGCACGGTGCTCACGGAAGTGACCAACGCGCGCGCCCGCGCTTCGAGCATCCAATTGAACGCATCCGACCTCGATGACCCGGCGAAAGTCCAGGCGTTCAACCAGGCGCAGACCCAGCTTGGCTCTTCGCTCGGGCGGCTGCTCGCGACCTTCGAAAATTATCCCGACCTCAAGTCCAACCAGAATTTCCTGACCCTGCAGGCGCAGATCGAGGGGACCGAGAATTCGATCCTGGTCGCTCGCCGCGACTACAACGAGTCGGTGCGCGCCTATAACACCCGCATCCGCACCTTCCCCGACGCGATCGGCGCGAAGATCTTCTACGGCGCCAAGCCGAAGGTGCCGTTCGAGGCGGCCGCCGGGGCGCAGGAAGCGCCCAAGGTCGATTTCAACACCGCCGGCTGAGGTCGAAGTGAAGCCTTTCGCCGTCACCCCCGCGGAAGCGGGGGTCCCGCTGCCTTCTCCTCAAAGAAGCGGGATTCCCGCTTTCGCGGGAATGACGAATTGGGTCGCTCTACTTTTGCTGCTGCTTACGTTCCTCGCCGCGCCGGTCTCGGCGCAGACATTTCCCAAGTTGACCGGCCGCGTCGTCGATGAGGCGCACCTGCTGCGGCCCGAGCAGGTGCTCGACCTCAGCAGCAAATCGGAGGCGCTGGAGGCTCAGACCGGACGGCAGTTCGTCATCGCCACGGTCCCGAGCCTCGAAGGCCGGACGATCGAGGATTACGGCTACCGGCTCGGGCGGACCTGGCAGATCGGCCGGAAAGGGGAGGACGACGGAGTCATCCTGCTCGTCGCGCCCAACGAGCGGAAGGTGCGGATCGAAACCGGCTATGGCGCCCGCGTCTTCCTGACCGACGCGGTGTCGAGCATCATCATCCGCGAAGCGATCCTGCCCAGGTTCAAGGCCGGCGACTACGGCGGCGGAATCGAGGCTGGCGCGAACGAGATCATCAAGCAGATGAGCCTCCCCCCCGAGCAGGCGCAGAGGAACGTCGCGGCGGCCGAACAGGCCCAGCAGCGGCGCGAGGATTCGAGTCCCGGTCTTATTCCTGTGATCTTCTGGATGGTGATCATCCTGTTCGTGATCATCCCGATGGTCCGGCGAGTCAGCGGCCGGCGCTATCGAACCCGGCGCGGCGGGATCAGCCCGTGGATCATCCTCTGGGGCCTCGATGAGCTGAGCCGCTCGTCGCGCCGCGGAGGCGGCTGGGGCGGCGGCTCCTGGGGCGGCGGAGGCGGTTGGGGTGGCGGCGGCGGCTTCTCGGGCGGCGGCGGATCGTTCGGCGGCGGCGGAGCGTCGGGCTCATGGTGATGCAGCTCTCCGAAGCCGACCATGACAAGGTCAGCGCGGCCATCGCGGCGGCCGAAGCGAAATCCGACGGCGAGATCGTCGCAGTCGCCACCCCGATCAGCGATCCCTACCACGACGTAGCACTGCACTGGGCGGTGGCGGCGATGATCCTGGTCCTTGCCTGGGCGGCGTGGCGGCCCGACTGGCTGCAATGGTGGTATAATTTCTTCCTCGGCGGCTGGCGCGCCGAGCCCACGCTGGGCGAGCTGCTGACCTTCCTGATGGTGCTCGCGGTGCTGAAGTTCACCGCGGCGCTCCTGCTGCTCAAGTGGATGCCGCTGAGGCTGGCGCTGACCCCGGGAGCGACCAAGCATCGCCGGGTGCGCCGCCGCGCCGTTGCAGTGTTCCGGGCAGCGGCCGAGCGGCGAACCGTCGGGCGGACGGGAATCCTCGTCTATCTGTCGATGGCCGAGCGTCGCGCCGAGATCGTCGCCGACGAGGCGATCACGAAAGTCACGACTCCCGAGACGTGGGGAGAGGCCATGGCGGCACTTCTTCTCGACGTTCGCGAAGGCCGTCCGGGAGACGGGATTTGCGCCGCCATCGAACGGGTCGGCGTGGTGCTCGCCGAGCATTTCCCGCGTTCGACGGCCGACACCAACGAGATTCCCGACAAGCTGATCGAGCTATGAACCTCGACGATCTTCCTCCTGCCGAAGTCATGTGGGAGGGCCGGTTCGTCCGGGCGATGCGGCGCGGCCAATGGGAATATGCGAGCCGCGCGAATGACATCAACGCGGTCGTGATCCTCGCCGAATACGAGGGCAGGGTGATTCTGATCGACCAGCCGCGCGCCGCGCCCGATTGCCGCTGCCTCGAGCTTCCCGCGGGCCTCGTCGGCGATGACGACCCGAACGCGACGCCCGAGACGACGGCAATTAAGGAGCTGGAGGAGGAGACCGGCTTCACCGCGACAAGCGTTGAGCGCCTCGGTGAGTTCTACGGCTCGCCCGGGATCCTCGCCGAGAGCTTCACGCTCGTTCGCGCGCATGGCACTCGCAAGATCGGTGACGGAGGCGGCGACGAGAATGAGGACATCAACGTCCATCTCGTGGCTCGAGCGGACATCCCGAACTTCATCGAGCAGAAGCGGGCGGAGGGCTTCGGGATCGACTTCAAGTTACTGATTTTCATGAATTTTTGACGAATCGACGTCATCGCCGGTTCACTCGCGGGCCGATATCGGCCGTTCGTCGAACTCTGGCTTGCGGACCGCGCCTTTGGGGTTACGGGTCGCGTCTTTGACACACAGACGATCACGAGAGTGGGGTTTCCATGAAGAATACGCTGATGGCCGGAGGCGCCGCGCTGGCGCTTGCCGGAGGATTTGCGGGCGAGGCGATGGCCGCCGAGCCAACGGCGGGTGCCATTGCCGCTGCCCAGGCCGCGGTTTCGAACAATGCGCTCCTGGCCGACTGGACGGGCCCATACGGGGGCGTTCCGCCATGGGACAAGGTCAAGCCCACGCTCTTCCCGGAGGCCTTTCAATCCGGGATCGACGAGCAGCGCCGTGAGATACTGGCCATTGCCGACAACCCGGAAGCGCCGACCTTCGCCAACACGATTGAGGCGGTGGAGCGTTCCGGCCAGAGGCTCGACCGCGTGCAGACCCTCTTCGGCGTCATGACGAACAATCTGGCGACGCCCGAAATTCAGGCGATCGACAAGGAGTGGAGCCCGAAGCTCGCCGCGGCTCAGGACGAGATCACCCTCAACCCCAGGCTCTTCCAGCGGATCAAGACGGTTTACGAAGCCCGTGCTTCGCTCGACCCGAAGCAGCAGCGCCTCGTCACGCGCTATTACGACTCGTTCGTCCGCAACGGTGCCAGTCTGACGCCCGAGGAGAAGAAGCGGCTGTCCGCGTACAACCAGGAGCTCGCGGGCCTGTTCTCAACCTTCAGCGAAAAGGTCCTGGCCGACGAGGGCACCTACATCACGGTGACCGACGCCGAGCTCAAGGGCGTTCCGCAGGACGTGAGGAATGCGGCGCTCGCGGCCGCCGAGGAGCGCAAGCTACCGGCCGGTCAGTTTGCGATCGTCAACACCCGCTCGGCCGTGGACCCGATCCTGACCTTCGCCGACAGCCGTGCCTTTCGCGAGAAGGTCTGGCGCGCGTTCGTCAACCGCGGCGACAACGGCAATGCCAACGACACGAACGCCACGATCGCCAGGATCGTGAAGCTCCGCGCGGACCGCGCGAAGCTCCTCGGCTTCGCCAACCACGCCGAGTGGCGGATGCAGGACACGATGGCGAAGTCGCCGAAGCGGGCGATGGACCTGATGATGCGTGTCTGGCCGGCCGCCGTGGCGCGGGTGAAGGAAGAAGTCGCGGACCAGCAGGCGCTGGCGAAGAAGCTCGGCGACAACATCACGATCGAGCCGTGGGACTATCGCTACTACCAGGAGAAAGTCCGCAAGGAGCGGTTCGACCTCAGCCAGGAGGAGGTGAAGCCCTACTTTCAGCTGAACAGCATCCTTGACGGCATGTTCTGGGCCGCCGGACAGCTCTACGGCTACGACTTCAAGGAGAATACGGGGGCGGTCCCGGTCTTTCATCCGGACGTCCGCACCTTCGAGGTGACGGACCGCAAGGACGGCCACGTCGTCGGGCTGTTCTACCTCGACACCTACGCGCGGACGGGCAAGCGCTCGGGGGCCTGGCACAATGCCTATCGCGCGCGCATCCAGCTGCTCGGCGACAAGATCGTCCTCAACTCGAACAACAACAATTTCACCAAGCCGTCACCGGGCGAGCCGGTGCTCATCAGCCTCGACGACGCGGAAACGATGTTCCACGAGTTCGGCCACGCGATCCACTATCTGACGGTCGACGTGACCTATCCGAACTTCGCCGGGGCTCAGCGCGACTTCGTCGAGTATCCAAGCCAGGTGAACGAGAATTGGCTTCTCACCCAAGAAGTGCTGAGCCGGTTCGCCAAGCACTACAAGACCGGTGCGCCGATGCCCCAGGCGCTGGTCGACAAGATCGAGAAAGCCAAGACCTTCAATCAGGGCTTCGCCACGGTCGAGTATCTCGCCGCCGCGATCGTCGACATGATGCTCCATACCGATCCGAACGGCGTCGTTTCTCCCGACAAGTTCGAACGCGAAGCCCTGGCGAAGATCGGGATGCCCAAGGAGATCGTGCTGAGGCACCGTCTGCCCCAGTTCAACCACCTCTTCTCGTCGGACTCCTATTCCGCCGGCTATTATTCGTACCTCTGGTCGGAAACGATGGACGCGGACACCTGGGCAGCGTTCGAAGAGACCGGCAATGTCTGGGACAAGACCACCGCGGAGCGGTTCAAGACCATGCTCCTTGCGACCGGGAACGAAACCGACCGGATCGAGGCCTATCGGGCTTTCCGCGGTCGCGATCCCGACGTCACGGCTCTCCTGAAGCGCCGCGGGTTCCCGGTCGAGGGTGCGTCTTCGGTTTCGGCAAGCGCCGACAAGTAGCGGCTGAACCGGGCGAGCCGCGGGGTTCAGCCCATCGGACACGCAGCGCTACATTTATCGTGAGGAGCACTGGCGAATATTGAAAACGGAGCAGCCGGCGCATTAGACGCGGACGCATGACGCTTCCAATCGATTTCGACCTCAACGATTTCGTCCGGCGCACGCTCGCCGAGGATCTGGGCGCCGGCGGCGATGTCACCTCGGCCGCGACCATTCCCGCCGACGCGCGCTTCTCGGCGGAAATGAACTGCCGCCAGCCGATCGTCGTCGCCGGGTTGAAGATCGCGGCGACGTTCTTTGAAGCGCTCGATGCAGGCGTTCGCATCGATCCGCTCACCGATGACGGTGACGCGGCGGAGGACGGAACCGTCCTGATGCGGCTTGAGGGCAACGCCCGAGCGATGCTCGCCGCCGAGCGCTCGGCGCTCAACACGCTCCAGCATCTATCGGGGATCGCGACTTTGACCCGCCGCTACGTTGACGCGATCGCCGGAACCGGAGCGGCCCTGCTCGATACCAGGAAGACCATCCCTGGCCTGCGCGTCCTCGAAAAATATGCCGCGCGCATGGGTGGAGCCCAAAACCACCGCATGAGGCTGGATGACGGGGCGCTGATCAAGGACAATCATGTGGCGGTGTGCGGCGGGGTCGCCGAGGCGGTACGCCGCGCCAGGAGGGCGAACACCGGCCTCGAGGTGCAGGTAGAGGTCGACCGGATCGACCAGATCGAGCCGGCGCTCGCCGCCGGCGCCGACCGGTTGCTGCTCGACAACATGCCGCCATCGGTCCTGCGCGATGCCGTGGCACTGGTCGGAGGGCGGGCACCGCTCGAAGCGTCGGGCGGGGTCACGCTGGAGACGATCCGCGCAATCGCCGAAACGGGGGTCGACTATGTTTCCGTCGGGCGGATCACGCAGTCCGCGCCCGCGGTCGACATCGGCCTGGACTACCTGCTGACATCGAATTCAATTTAGTCGCATCGCGCCGAAACCCGTCCTATAGGACCGCGCTAAGGGACGCCTGACGCGTCCGGGAGAGAGAATTTGTTCAAGGGCCTCAAGCCCATCCTGTACGCCGGCAGGGAAGTCTGGCCGCTGATCGAAGGCGGCAAGGGCGTGTCGGCGACCAACCATGCGAGCTCGGGCGCCTGGGCGGCTGCGGGCGGCATTGGGACCGTCTCCGCGGTCAATGCCGACAGCTACGACCCCGAAGGCCGCATCATTCCCCAGATTTATGCAGGCCTCACCCGCCGCGAGCGGCATGAGGAACTGATCAAGTACGCGGTCGACGGCGCGGTCGCGCAGGTGCAGCGCGCCTATGAGATCGCGAGCGGCAAGGGCGCGATCAACATCAACGTGCTGTGGGAGATGGGCGGCGCCCAGCGCGTGCTGCATGGCGTGCTCGAACGCACGAAGGGACTTGTCTCCGGCGTCACCTGCGGCGCGGGCATGCCCTACAAGCTCTCCGAAATCGCGGCGTCCTACGGTGTCAATTACCTGCCGATCATCAGCTCGGCGCGGGCCTTCAGCGCGCTATGGAAGCGCGCCTACCACAAGGCGGCCGAATGGCTTGCGGCGGTGGTCTATGAAGACCCGTGGCTCGCCGGCGGTCACAACGGTCTGTCGAACGCCGAGGATCCGAGGAAGCCGCAGGACCCCTATCCGCGGGTGAAAGCCCTGCGCGATACGATGCGCGAGCAGGGCATCGCCGACACGGTCCCCATCGTCATGGCCGGCGGCGTCTGGCGGCTCGACGAATGGGACCACTGGATCGACAATTCCGAGCTCGGGCAGATCGTCTTCCAGTTCGGGACGCGCCCACTGCTGACCCAGGAGAGCCCCATCCCGCCGGAATGGAAGGCGCGGCTGCTGACGCTCGAGGAGGGCGACGTGCTCCTGCATCGCTTCTCGCCCACGGGTTTTTACTCATCCGCCGTGCGCAACCCGTTCCTCCGCAACCTCGAGGCGGTGAGCGAGCGCCAGATCGCCTACACCAAGGAGCCGATCGGCGATCACCACCTCCAGCTCGACGTCGGCATCGGCACCAAGAAGAATTATTGGGTCACCAAGGGCGACCTGATCCACGCCCGCGAATGGTTCGCTCGGGGCTACACCAACGCGATGAAGACGCCCGACGACACTCTCATCTTCGTAACGCCTGACGAAGAGAAGCACATCCGCAAGGACCAGGCCGAGTGCATGGGATGCCTCAGCCAGTGCGCGTTCTCCTCTTGGGCGGACAATGAGAAGAACACGACCGGGCGACTCGCCGACCCGCGCAGCTTCTGCATCCAGAAGACCCTGCAGGACATCGCGCACGGCGGCTCGGTCGAGCACAATTTGATGTTCGCCGGCCACTCCGCCTTCCGCTTCAAGAGTGACCCCTTCTATTCGAACGGCTTCATCCCGACGGTGAAGCAGCTGGTCGATCGGATCCGGACAGG
>DASURT010000145.1:0-5703 GCA_036375515.1 Sphingomicrobium sp. | reverse complement strand
CCCGCCCGTGTTCAACTCCAACCGGATCAGCCTCTTGGACCGCGGCTGGGCCTGCGCGATCGCGCACGTCCGCGGCGGTGACGACCTCGGCTACAAATGGTTTCTCGACGGGAAGCTCAGCAAGCGGACCAATACGTTCAGCGATTTCGTGGACGTGGCGAAGGGGCTGGCGGCGGCGAAGCTGGCGAGGCCGGGAAGGATCGCGATCAACGGCGGCTCGGCCGGCGGCGAGCTGATGGGCGCGGTGGCCAACAGCGACCCCGAGCTGTGGGGCGCGGTCGTTGCCGACGTTCCGTTCGTCGACGTGCTCAACACGATGCTCGACGACACGCTTCCGCTCACTCCCGGCGAGTGGCCCGAATGGGGCAATCCGATCACCGACAAGGCGGCGTTCGAGCTGATCCGGAGCTACAGCCCCTACGACAATGTGACGGCGCAAGACTATCCGCCGATGCTGATCACCGGCGGCCTCACCGACCCGCGCGTGACCTATTGGGAGCCGGCCAAATGGGCGGCGAAGCTCCGCGCGACCAAGACCGACCGCAACATCCTAATGTTGAAGACCAACATGGGCGCCGGTCACGGCGGCAAGTCGGGCCGGTGGGAGAAGCTTCACGAGATCGCGGAGACCTATGCCTTCATCCTGACGCAGGTGGGGGAGTGACGCGGCCGGTCTTCCAGATGACGTTCACTGCCGGGTCCGAGCACATCGACGAACTCGGCCATGTCAACAATGCCGTCTGGGTGCAGTGGATGGAACAGGTCGCCGTCGCCCATTGGCGCAGCGTCGCCGACCCCGCGCACCAGGACGATTTCGTCTGGGTCGTGGTGCGGCACGAGATCGACTATCTGCGCGCCGTCCTCGAGGGCGAGCGGATCACCGCCCGGACCTGGGCGGGAGAAGCGCCCAGGGGCGCCCGCTTCGACCGGCACATGGAATTCGTCGGCGAGGACGGAAAGCCGCGCGTCCGCGCCCGCAGCTGGTGGGCGATCCTCGACAAGGCCTCGGGCCGGCCGATCCGGGTGCCCGCCGAGGTGGTGGCGCCGTTCGTGGCCGCAGGGTAAGCAGCCCGCATGACCCGACCGATCCTTTACGATTATTACCGTTCCTCCGCCGCCTATCGGGTCCGCATCGGGCTCAATTTGAAGGGCGTCGATTACGAGAGCCGTCCGGTGAACTTGCCGGCAAGCGAGCAGAAGTCGGCCGAGTATCGCGCGCTCAACCCGCAGGGGTTGGTCCCGTTACTGGAGATCGACGGACGGCGGCTGACGCAGAGCCTCGCGATCCTCGGCTATCTCGACCAGCGCTTTCCCAACCAACCGTTCCTGCCGACCGCGGCCGCCGATCGCGCGCATGTCGTGGGAATGGCGATGGTGGTCGCCTGCGACATCCATCCGATCAATAACCTTCGAGTCCTCAAATATCTGAAGCACGAGCTGGGGCAGGAGCAGGAGGCCATCGACGCCTGGTACAAGCACTGGATCAGCGAAGGCCTTCCGGCGCTTGAGGCGCTTGCCGCGCCGGGCGCGGGGAAGTTTCTCTACGGCGACGCGCCGACGGGCGCCGACATCTGCCTCATTCCCCAACTGTACAACGCGCGGCGCTACAACGTTCCGCTCGACGATTATCCGACGTTGCTGCGGGCGGAGGAGAATGCCAACAAGCTCGAGGCGTTCGCAGCCGCCCACCCCGAACGGCAAGAGGTGCCCGCATGAACCGTGTCGACAGCATCAATCGCGGGATGACCGACCTGAAACCACTGGAATCGGTCGAGATTCCGTCGCTCGAGGGCAAGGTCGACGAGGCGGAATGGGCGATCCGGGTCGATCTCGCGGCGGCCTATCGAATGATCGCTCATTACGGCTGGGACGACCTCATCTTCACGCATCTCTCCGCGCGGATCCCGGGGCCCGAGCAACATTTCCTGTTGAACCCATACAATCTGATGTTCGAGGAAGTGACCGCCTCCTCGCTGATCAAGGTCGACGTCAACGGCAATCCGGTCGAGCCGACGCCGTTCATCACCAACCCGGCGGGCTTCACCATCCATTCGGCGATCCACATGGCGCGCGAGGACGCTCACGCGGTGATGCACCTCCACACGCCCGCGGGCCAAGCGGTCTCCGCGCATCAGGAGGGCCTCCTGCCGCTGACACAGACCGCGATGCTGATCCGTGGCGATGTCGCCTTCCACGATTATGAAGGCGTCGCGGTCGACCTCGATGAGCGCGACCGGCTGGTCGCCGACCTCGGCACGAAGAATGCGATGATCCTCAGGAACCACGGGACGCTCGCGGTCGGCAAGAATGTCGGCGAATGTTTCGTCCGCCTCTATTTCCTCGAGCGCGCATGCCAGGCGCAGATCATGGCCCTTTCGGCGGGGAACGCGATCAACAACCCGCCCCAGGGCTCGCCGGAGATCACCGCGCAGCAGGGCCAGATCGGCGTGGCGCTCGCCGCCAATCTGCTCGCCTGGCCGGCCTTGAAGCGCAAGGCGTACAGGCTCGACCCGGGCTTCGCGAGCTAGGGTCCAAACCCTAGGCCGGTTCGGGGACCTTCTCGGCGACCGCGACGCGATGAAATTGCGCGCGGTCGTATTGGCCGCGCGAGGCGATCGCGATCCGGTTCCAGATGTTGATCATCGCCGCGGCAAGCGTGAGGTAGGCGATCTCCTCTTCGGAGAAGAAGCGCTTCAAGCCGTCGAACGCTTCCTTGCTCGCATGGCTGTCGGCGATCAGGGTGACTTCCTCGACCCATTCGAGCGCGGCGCGCTCCTTCTCGCTGAACTCCGAGCTTTCGCGCCACGCGTCGAGCAGGAGAAGGCGCTCGGGCGTGTCGCCGTCGCGCAGCGCCTCATCGCTGTGCATTCCGATGCAGAAGGCGCAGCCGTTGATCTGCGACGCGCGGAGCTTGATCAGATGGTAGAGCTTGCGGTCGAGCTTCGGCGCGATCGTCTGCTCGAGCTGGAGGAGATGCTTGTACGCCTCCGGCGCGAGCTTGGTGATGTCCATCCGCTGGGTTTCCACCATGAGTCTGCTCCTTTTCCGATTCGGCCCGGCATATGCGCCCGGCGCATGACAGGCGAAAGACCGACGCGCCGCGCCGCCGCGCACTTGCGGTAATCGGCTGAGGCTGCAATTCCGCCAGGGATGGTGAAGGCGGCATCGGTCAGCGACTATCGCGCGCTCGCGAAAGCCCGGCTCCCGCACTTCCTGTTCGAATATCTCGACGGCGGCTCTTACGACGAAGTGACGCTCCGGCGGAACGTCGAGGACTTGCGAGGCGTCGCGCTGAGGCAGCGCGTGCTCCGCGACGTGTCGTCGATCGACCTATCGACCGAGCTGTTCGGCCAGCGCTGGGCGATGCCCGTCGGCCTTGGCCCGGTCGGCCTGTCGGGCCTTTATGCCCGGCGCGGCGAGTGCCAGGCGGCGCGCGCGGCGGACGCGGCCGGCGTGCCGTTCGCCTTGTCCACGTTGAGCGCCTGCTCGATCGGCGAGGTCGCGAAGGCCGCGCCGCTCTGGTTCCAGCTCTATATCGTCAAGGACCGGGGGTTCGTGAGCGACATGATCGCCCGTGCGCGCGAGGCGGGCTGCGGAGCCCTGTTGCTGACCGTCGACCTCGCGGTGCCGGGCACGCGCTATCGCGACTATCGCGCCGGCCTTTCCGGATCGATCCGCGGCCCGGCGAGCCGCGTCCGGCAGGTGCTCGCGCGGCCGGACTGGGCGTGGGACGTGGCGGTGCGCGGACGGCCGCTGACGATGGGCAATCTCGAGCCGCTCCTGGGCTCGGGCGCCGCGCTCGAGGACCTGATGGGGTGGGTCAGCGCCAATTTCGACGCGAGCGTCACCTGGAAGGACGTCGAATGGGTGCGCGGGCAGTGGAAGGGCCCGCTGATCATCAAGGGCATTCTCGACCCGGATGACGCGCGGGAAGCCGCGGCGAGCGGCGCCGACGCGATCGTCGTCTCCAACCACGGCGGCCGCCAGCTCGACGGGGTCAGTTCGACCGCGCGCGCGCTGCCCCGGATTGCCGACGCGGTCGCGGGCAAAATGCCGGTACTGGCCGACGGCGGTGTCCGCTCGGGCCTCGATGTCGTGCGGATGCTCGCGCTGGGCGCCGATTTCGTGCTGCTCGGCCGCGCATGGGCCTATGCGCTCGCCGCCTGCGGCGAGGCGGGCGTCGCGCATGTGCTCAAGCTGATCGATGCCGAGATGCGCGTCGCGATGGCGCTGACGGGCTCCGTGAGGGTCAGCGAGATCGGCCGCCACACCCTGGCCGAATAAGGAGGCCCAGCATGGACCGATTCACCGGCGGCTGCCTGTGCGGCAAGGTCCGGATCGTGGCGTCGGGGCGCCCGTACCGGGTCGGCATTTGTCACTGCCTCGACTGCCGCAAGCATCACGGGGCCCTGTTTCACGCGTCCGCGATCTTCCCCGAGGATGCGGTCACGATCGAGGGCGAGACACGCGAGTACGCGGGGCGCCATTTCTGTTCCCTCTGCGGCTCGTCCGTTTTCGGTCGCAGCGGAGATGAGATCGAAATGAGCCTCGGATCCCTCGATGCCCCCGACCAACTGATGCCGACCTACGAACTCTGGACCATCCGCCGCGAATCCTGGCTGCCGCCGTTTCCCGGCTTGAGGCGATACGACCGCGACCGCGAGGGGACGGGGAGGTTTGAAGAGTAGGTCTCTCATCTTCACGACATCGGAGCTTACCCAATTTGACCGTCCCCCCGACGGCCTATGGCGATCGACGTTCCTGGCAGTCCCCCGGACCGCCAAGCTGATCAGCCGGTCCGAACATCCCCCGGATGTTCGGCATGCGGCTGATGGTCGGGGAGAGAGGATTCGAACCTCCGGCCCCTGCCTCCCGAAGACAGTGCTCTACCAGGCTGAGCTACTCCCCGACCGGAACCCGCGGAAGCGACATCTCGGTCGCGGCGGGAGCCAAGGCCGCGGCTAGATAGATGCGGGTTCCGATGGACGCAAGGCGCAATCAGCGGCCGATCGTCTTCAGCCACTCCTCGGCCCTGACGAACTTCTCGCGCGGGGAGCCGGGGCGCGCCCGTGCGACTTCCGTCCGCTCGATCCTGCGCCAGTCGTCATAGTCGGTCGGCATCACTCCGCGGCTCTCCAGCAGCCGCTTCAGGCCCTCCGCGCCCGGCCGGTCGCCGGACCCTTCCGGCGGCAATGCGGCGACGATCCGTTCGGCGATCTCGTAACCGTCGGGCCGGTTGGTGCCGATCGTTCCCGTCGGCCCGCGCCTGGCCCAGCCCACGGCATAGAGCCGATCGGCGATCCGGCCATTGTCGTTGAGGAATTTGCCGCCGCGCTCGTCATAGGGGACGCCCTCGATCGGCGCGCTCGTGTAGCCGATGCCGGTCACCACCAGCGAGGCCGGAACCTCGTAGGTTTCGCCCGTTCCGCGCGCCGCGCCCTTTTCGTCGAGCTCGGTCCGCTCGACGATGATCCGCTCGGCCCCGCCCTCTCCTTCGATCCTGACGGGCTTCGCGAAAAAATCGAATACCATCCTTTTGGGCTTGGCCGGATCGGGCGGAGTGGCGGCGAACTCGCGCAGGATGGTGATCGACTTGCGGTGCCCGGGCTCGAGCGCATCGTCGGCTTCGATCGGAGGGAAATCGGCGATGTCCACTTGCGGAGACGCCGCTTCCAGGTGGCCCAGCTCGCCCAGCTCCTTCGG
>DASURT010000144.1:0-4924 GCA_036375515.1 Sphingomicrobium sp. | reverse complement strand
GGCATGATCGCCAGGGCGGCGGAAGGTTCGGCGCGCGACGGCCTGTCGATTCTCGACCAGGCGATCGCCCATGGCGCCGGGGCGGTCACCGCGGAACAAGTGCGCGACATGCTCGGCCTCGCCGATCGCGGCCGAATCCGCCGGCTGCTTCAGCGAATCCTGTCGGGTGACGCCACGGCGGCACTCGCCGAGCTCGACGAGGCGCACGACCTCGGGATCGACCCGACGCAGCTTCTTCGCGGCCTCATGGAGAGTCTGCATTCCGCAACGCGCGCCAAGGCGGGAGTGACCGCCGACGTGCTCCAGTCGGCTGAAGAGCGCGAGGCCGCCGGGGAAATGGCGGGCGCGCTCTCCTGGGGCACGATCCACCGGCTGTGGCAGATGCTCCTCAAGGGCCTTCAGGACGTGGAGGTCGCGCCCGATCCGCGCGAAGCCGCGGAAATGGCGCTGCTTCGGCTGATCCATGCCGCCGATTTGCCCGATCCCGCGTCCTTGCTGGCGAAGCTGAGCGGGGAAGGGACGGCTGCCGCGCCCTCGACCGCGCCGGGCGCGAAGCCCGCGGGAACGACGGCAAGCTTGCCCGCCGACTTCCCCTCCCTGGTCAAGTTCCTTGAAGGCAAGGGAAAGCATCAGCTTGCACTCCAGCTTCACGACCAGGTCGGTCTCGTCCGCTATGCCCCGCCCGAGCTCGTGCTAAAGCCGACCAAGCCGCTGGGCGGCGATTGGCCCCGACAGCTTGCCCTGGACCTGAAGGCGTTCACCGGCATCGCCTGGCAGGTCTCGTTTTCAGACGAGGCTGCGGAGCTGTCGCTGCTCGATCAGGAGAAAATGCTTCAGGAGCGCGTTCGCGCGGACGTGCTCGACGATCCCAACGTGCGCGCTGTGCTCGATGCGTTTCCTGACGCCGAGCTTGAATCCTTTTCCACGAGAGGCGCTTGAAATGCCCGACTTCGACGAAATTCTAAAAATGGCGCAAAACGCGCAAAACGAGCTGCAGAAGGCGCAGGAGAACCTCGATCATGTCGAGGTCGAAGGCGCGGCGGGCGGAGGATTGGTCAAGATCCACGCGACCGCGCGGGGCAGGATCCTCGCCGTCGACATCGACGAGAGCCTGCTTGCGCCATCGGAGAAGGCCATGCTCGAGGATTTGGTCGCGGCGGCGATCAACGACGCCAAGGGCAAGGCCGATGCGGCCGCGACGGCCGAAATGCAGAAAATGACGAGCACGATACCGCTTCCGCCCGGATTCAAGCTCCCCTTCTAATTCACTTGTCCGGCGCCGTTTTTGGGGCATGATGCCCCTCGCTTCGGGGGAGGCGCCGATGAGTTTGGGCGCAATGCAGGACTGGCCGCTGCGCGTGACGCACCTGGTCGACCATGCGGCGCGCGAGCACCCCGGCCGCGAGATCGTCACGCGCTGGGCCGACGGAAGCCTCACCCGGACCAACTGGCGCCAGGTCGCGAGCGACGCGCGGCGCATGGCGCGAGCGCTCGAACGGCTCGGGATCAAGCCGGGCGACCGGGTCGGCACCCTGGCGATGAACCACGAGCGCCATCTTGCGGCCTGGTACGGCGCGGTCGGAATGGGCGGCGTCCTGCATACGCTGAACCCCCGCCTGTTCGACGACCAGCTCGGCTATATCGCCAATCATGCCGAAGACCGCGTGCTGCTCTATGATCGCACGTTGACGGCGCTGGTCGAGCGGCTGAAGCCGAAGTGGCCGACGATCGAGCATTATGTCTGCTTCGAGGACGACTTTCCCGGCTGGATCGCGGCCGAGGACGACGATTATCGCTGGCATGACGGGGACGAGCGCGACCCGTGCGGGCTGTGCTACACTTCGGGGACGACCGGCAATCCCAAGGGCGTTATCTACGAGCACCGCTCGAACGTCCTCCACGCGCTGACGCAGGTCGCGCCGGACATGTTCGACCTGTCGGCGCGATCGGTCTTCTACCCGTTCGCGCCCTTGTTCCATGCCAATGGCTGGGCAATTCCGTGGGCGGCGCCGCTGGTCGGCCTGAAGCTCGTCCTTTCGGCCGCCGTGAAGCCGGACGAAGCCTGCGCCCTCTTCCAGAGCGAGGGCGTGACCCATTCGGCAGGCGTGCCCACCGTTTGGCTCACCATGATCGAGCATGTCGAGCGGACCGGCGCGTCGCTCGGCAATCTTCAACGCATCATCGTGGGCGGCTCGGCGGCACCGCGCGCGACCATCCAGTGGTTCAACGAGCGCGGCGTCCAGGTCGTCCACGCGTGGGGAATGACCGAGACCTCGCCGATCGGCACGATGTGCGCGCCCGGGGGCGGATGGAGCGAGCTGAACGAGGACGAGCAGCTCGATTATGTCGCGCGCCAGGGCCGGGTGCCCTTCGGGGTCCAGCTGAGGGTCGTCGACGACGATGGCCGGGAAATGCCGCGCGACGGCGCCAGCTGCGGCCAGCTGCAGGTGCGCGGGCCGTGGGTCCTGAAGCGCTATTTCAGGGCGGAGGAGGACTCGACCGGCCCGGATCAATGGTTCGACACCGGCGACGTCGCCGTGATCCACCCCGACGGCACGATGCAGATCACCGACCGGGTCAAGGACGTGATCAAGTCGGGCGGCGAGTGGATCAGCTCGATCGAGCTCGAGAATGCCGTCATCGGCTGCCCCGGCGTGGCCGAGGCCGCGGCGATCGGCATCCCGCACCCGAAATGGGACGAGCGGCCGCTGCTTCTGATCGTCCGCGATGAGGACAGCAACCTGTGCGAGGCCGAGGTCCGCAACTACCTGTCCGGAGAGGTCGCCAAATGGTGGCTCCCCGACGCGATCGAGTTCGTCGACGAGCTTCCGCACACCGCGACCGGCAAGCTTAGCAAGAAAGACCTGCGCGCCCGGTACCGCGACTATCGCTTCGCCAATGCAGAGGCGATGGTTGGAAGGGACTGATGTACCCCTGCGAAGGCAGGGGTCCAGACAGGCTCCGTCAGGAGCCTTCAAGCAACGTCGGATAAAGGTCCTGCCAGCCAGGATTCATTTGTTCGATTTCGCTGAGCTTCCACAACCGCTTCCATTTTTTCATCTGAAGCTCACGGAGCCGAGCCTCCTGCAGGTCATCATAGGCTTGGTACCACACGAGCAGCTTGCAGCCGTGTTTTCGGGTGAAGCCTCCGACTATGCCGTTGCGGTGCTCCCAGGCGCGTTTGAGGAGATCACTCGTCACGCCAATGTAGAGCGTGCCGTTGCGCGCGCTCGCCATGATGTAGACGTAGCCGCCTTTCATCAGCAGAGGATGAGCGGACTGACGCTAAAGCGCCAGCCCGCGACTGGGCCCCTGCCTTCGCAGGGGAACGAGAGGGTGGAAATCTCGCGCGCGCTTCCCTAACTGGCGCGCAAATCCCGCACCTTGAAGGAAATCCGCGACCCGATGGCCGCTCAATATTCATTCGTCATGAAGGGCCTGACCAAGGCCTTCCCGGGCCAGAAGCCCATCCTCAACGCCATCCATCTGCAATTCTACCCCGACGCCAAGATCGGAATCGTCGGCCCGAACGGCAGCGGCAAGTCGACTTTGATGAAGATCATGGCCGGCAAGGACAAGGAATTCACCGGCGAGGCCTGGGCGGGCGAGGGGATCAGCGTCGGCTATCTCGAGCAGGAGCCGCAGCTCGACCCGAGCAAGACCGTCCGCGAGAATGTCATGGACGGGGTGCGCCCGGTCGCCGACATGCTCGACCGGTTCAACGCAATCTCCGCGCAGATGGCCGACCCGGGCGACGACTTCGACGCGCTGATGACCGAGATGGGCGAATTGCAGGAGAAGATCGACGCGGTCGACGGCTGGACGCTCGACAACCAGCTCGAGATCGCGATGGACGCGCTCCGCTGCCCGCCCGGCGACAGCCCGGTCGCCAACCTGTCGGGCGGCGAGAAACGCCGCGTCGCGCTCACCCGGCTGCTGCTTGAAAAGCCCAGCATCCTGCTCCTGGACGAGCCCACCAATCACCTCGACGCCGAGAGCGTCCAGTGGCTCGAAAAGCATCTGATCGACTATCCCGGCAACGTCATCCTCGTCACCCACGACCGCTACTTCCTCGACAATGTGGTCAAGTGGGTGCTGGAGCTCGATCGCGGTCGCTATTACGTCTATGAATCCAATTATTCCGGATATTTGGAGAAGAAAGCCAAGAGACTGTCACAGGAAGAGCGCGAGGAGGCCGGGCGCCAGAAGGCGATCGCCGACGAGCTCGAATGGATCCGGCGCAGCCCCAAGGCGCGGCAGGCCAAGTCCAAGGCGCGCATCAAATCCTTCGATCAGCTGGTCGAAGCGCAGGAGAACCGCACTCCGGGCAAGGCCCAGATCCTCATCCAGGTGCCTGAGCGGCTCGGCGGCAAGGTGATCGAGGCCAAGGGCCTTTCAAAAGCTTATGGCGACAAGCTGCTGTTCGAGAATTTGTCGTTCAGCCTGCCGCCCGGCGGGATCGTCGGAGTGATCGGCCCCAACGGCGCCGGCAAGACGACCCTGTTCAAGCTGATCACCGGGCAGGAGCAGGCGGACTCGGGCGAGATCGAGGTCGGTCCGACGGTTCACCTGGGCTATGTCGACCAGAGCCGCGACGCGCTCGACCCCAAGAAGAACGTCTGGGAGGAGATTTCCGACGGGCTCGACCTGTTCAGGATCGGCAAGAACGACGTCAACACACGCGCTTATGTCGGCGCGTTCAACTTCCGCGGGCCCGACCAGCAGAAGAAAGTGGGGCAATTGTCAGGCGGCGAGCGCAACCGCGTCCATCTCGCCAAGATGCTGAAGGAGGGCGGGAACGTCCTGCTCTTGGACGAGCCGACTAACGACCTCGACGTCGAGACGCTGCGCGCGCTCGAGGAGGCGCTGGAGAATTTCGCCGGCTGTGCAGTGATCATCAGCCACGACCGCTTCTTCCTCGACC
>DASURT010000143.1:0-3382 GCA_036375515.1 Sphingomicrobium sp. | reverse complement strand
CGACCTTGGTGCGCTCGAGGCCGGCGGTGCGGACGATGAGGCCCATCGTCGAGGGCAGGTTGAGGTCGGCCATCACCGACTTCAGCCGCTTGCGGTCGGCGCCGTTCGAAATCTTGCGCGAAATGCCGCCGCCGTGGCTGGTGTTCGGCATCAGTACGCAATAGCGGCCCGCGAGACTCAGATAGGTGGTCAGCGCCGCGCCCTTGTTGCCGCGCTCTTCCTTCACGACCTGGACCAGCAGCACCTGGCGGCGCTGGATCACGTCCTGAATCTTGTAGCGGCGGCGGAGGTTCTGGCGCTTCTTGCGAAGCTCGTCGGCCGCGCTTTCGTCGACCGGCGAACGGTCCGACCCGATGCCCGCCTCGTCCGGCGCCTCGATCGGCTCGCCATTGCCGTTCTCGGCCGAATCCGGAGCATCTTCGACGGAATCGTCGTCGCCTTCGTCGGCATCGAGCTCGGCGGAGCGCAGCCGCTCTTCCTCGGCCGCGTGCTCGGCTTCCTCGCGGATCAGAGCGTCCCGATCGGCCTTGGGGATCTGATAATAATCGGGGTGGATTTCGCTGAAGGCCAGGAAGCCGTGGCGATTTCCGCCATAATCGACGAACGCCGCCTGGAGCGACGGTTCTACCCTGGTAACCTTGGCGAGATAGATATTCCCTTTGAGCTGTTTGTGCTCGGCGGATTCGAAATCAAATGCTTCGATCCGGTTCCCTTTGACGACCGCGACCCGGGTCTCTTCCGGGTGGCGCGCATCGATCAGCATGCGCATGGACATTGAAATTTCTCCGGGCGCGCCGGTTCAGCGTGAGAAAGCTTCGGCGCGCGATGATTAGGGCCTCGCCCGTGGCGACGGCGGGATTCAGAAAAAGCGCTTCTGCTCGACGGCCCATTTCGCGATTTGGCGCGAGGAACGCATCGGCCGCTTCATCGAAGAGCGGGCGAAGGACGTCCTGTGGCATCATTCGAGCTTCAACCTCGTGGAGCCGCGGTCGATCGCACTGGCCGCGGCGCAAATTCCCCGGCGGGTCGCCGGAGATCGGGAAAGCGGTTAGCATCGCGCCTTCACCGCCGCAACACTGCACCTGCCCGAATCCGCCCATTAGCCGCGAAAAATTGAGATTTTCCCGCATTTGCCTGAACGCGTCTCAGCCTATAGCTGGGCGATGACCGAAAAGGTGTCCACTCTGCTGATGTTCGGCGCAACCGGCGATCTTGCGCGCCGGATGCTGCTGCCCTCGCTCTATGGCCTCGATTCCGACGGTCTGCTGCCGCCCGGGCTTCGGATTATCGGGACGGCTCGAAGCGAACTCGACGATATGAGCTTCCGCCAGCGCGCCGACGCCGCGCTGAAGGAGCATCTGCCGGAAGGCTTCTACCAGCAGGGCATCGCCGACCGTTTCTTTGCCCGGCTTCACTACGTAACCCTCGACATCACCGAACCGGCGGGTTTCGGGCGGCTGGCGGAACGGATCGGCGACCCGTGCCACGGCCTCGCGATCTTCCTTTCGACAGCGCCGTCCTTGTTCAAGCCGGTGATCGACGGCCTGCAGGCTGCGGGCCTTGCCTGCCCGACCGCCCGGATGGCACTCGAAAAGCCGCTCGGCAGCGACCTCGAATCGAGCCGCGAGATCAACGATGCCGTCGCCGCGGCCTTTCCCGAGGACCGGACCTTCCGGATCGACCATTATCTCGGCAAGGAGACCGTCCAGAATCTCCTCGCGTTGCGGTTCGCCAATTCGCTTTTCGAGCCTCTGTGGAACAGCACCCACATCGACCATATCCAGATCACCGTGGCCGAAACGATCGGCGTCGAGGGGCGGGGCGATTATTACGACGCGGCGGGCGCGCTTCGCGATATGGTTCAGAACCATATGCTCCAGCTGCTCGCGCTGGTGGCGATGGAACCGCCGACGGATTTCAACGCGACGGCGGTACGCGACGAGAAGGTGAAAGCGCTTCGCTCGCTTCGCCCGATCGGGCCCGCGGAGGTGGAGGCCGATACGGTCATCGGACAATATATGCGCGGCGCGATCGACGGTGAGCCGGTGCCCGGCTATGCCGAGGAAATCGGTCGCGAGAGCGGCACGGAGACCTTCGTCGCTCTCAAGGCGAATGTCGACAATTGGCGATGGAAGGGCGTCCCCTTCTATCTTCGCACCGGCAAGCGCATGCCCGAGCGCGACAGCGAAATCTTCATCCAGTTCAAGGACGTGCCTTTTTCGATCTTCGCCTCGCGCGGCGCGACGACCAAGCCGAACAAGCTCATCATCGGACTTCAGCCGGAAGAATCGATCGAGCTGAGGATGATGGCGAAAACTCCCGGTCTCGACCGGCAGGGCGTGCGCCTCCGCGAAATCCCGCTCGACATTGGCCTCGCCAATGCGTTCAGCGAATATCGGCGGCGGATCGCCTACGAGCGGCTGCTCCTCGACCTCATCGAAGGCGACCCGACGCTGTTCGTCCGGCGCGACGAGGTCGAGGCGCAATGGACATGGATCGACGGCATTCGCGCTGCCTGGGCGGAGAAGGGCATGACTCCGAAGCCCTATGCCGCGGGCACCTGGGGCCCGACCGCGGCGATCGCACTGACCGAGCGCGACGGAGTCAGCTGGCACGAGTAAGCGAAGCATGGCGACAACGCCGCGCTTCTCAATTTCCCATTAACCCTGTTCGCGTGATACATAGCACTTGCGGTTCAACAACTTGGCGGGCCAGGGGTGAGGGCGAAGCTCGGTAAAGGCGTCATCGGCGGGGCGTGCATTTCCGTGCTCGTCGTCGCGCTCGCGCTCGGTTTCACGCCGCGGCCGGGCGCCGCTCGGGCGAGCCTCACGGTCAATCTGCCGCCGCCAGTCAACGATCGCATTTACGGTGCACCGGATGCACGCGGACGCCCCATCGTCGTCATCGATCCCGGACATGGCGGACGAGATCCAGGCGCAACCGGCGTTTCCGGCGAGGTCAGCGAGAAGGAGTTGACGCTGGCCCTGGCGCGCGAGCTGCGCGACGTGCTCGTCAAGCGCGGTCGCGTGCGCGTGGCGATGACCCGCGACGACGATCGCTACCTGACGCTCGATCAACGCGACGCCGTCGCCCGCCGGCTGGACGCCGCCTTGTTCGTTTCCCTGCACATGGACAGCGCGCCCAATCCGCTCGCCCGCGGCGCCACGGTCTATTCGCTCTCCGACGTCGCGTCGGATGCCGAGGCGGCGCGCCTCGCCGCCGCGCAAAACGACGCCGGCGAGACGGGCCAGGACGACGGCTCGGTTTCCGCAATTCTCTCCGATCTCGCGATGCGCGGGCAGATGAGCGCATCCGCCGATTTCGCCGAACGGCTGGTGAATAAATCGGCAGGCCGGTTCGAGCTCCGGCCCAATCCGCATCG
>DASURT010000142.1:0-11884 GCA_036375515.1 Sphingomicrobium sp. | reverse complement strand
CGTTTAGAGCAGCTTAACCATAAGGCGGCAAGCGGGTTTTAACCCGCGTTAAACACCACAGGCGAATCCGCCTGTCCCAGTCCGGGACTCTGGCAGTTTCCACAGCCGTTCCTAACCTCGATCAGCATTGGAAACTGCCGGTCAGAACAAGCGTTGCAGGTCTGCGAGTCTCGATAAGGAGAGAAGGCATGCCAACGACGACGAGCGGCGGGTCCAAGCGCGGGTTCGCGGCGATGGATCCCGCAAAGCAGCGGGAAATCGCGAGCAAGGGCGGCAAGGCTAGCCACGGCGGCGGCCGCAAGAGCAGCTCCAGCCGCTAGTTCGAACAATCCCATGACGGTCGGGCGCCGGGCGCGAGTCCGGCGCCCTTCGCGGTTTCGCCGCCGCAACGCCCGCGTGCTACCGGCGTTGACCGGTCGCAAATGTACAGGTCGGATCTCAACAAGCGGGACAGGGGCGGCGCGGTCGCGGCGGTCGTCGCGATCCACGCCGGCCTTCTGCTCGCCTTCCTCAACCTGTCGGGCAAGATCGACCTGGCCGACCCGCAAAGCGCCATGCGCGTGTTCGACGTGAAGGAAGTCCCCCCGCAGCCCCCGCCCGCGCCGCGGACACAGCAGCCCAAACCGAAGGAAAAGGAAGGCGGCTCCGCGCCGGAGAACATCAGGAGCGAAGCGACCCCGGTCACCGCGCCCAAGCCCAGGATCGAAACCCCGCCGATCCAGACAACCCCCGCTGCCGAAACTCCGCGGCAGGGCACGGCCCCGACCCAGGGCGCCTCGGACGTCCGCGGGCCGGGCACCGGCGGAAGCGGGACGGGCACGGGCGGCGGCTCGGGCGGGACCGGCACGGGCGGTGGCGGCGAAGGTGCGGCCTATCCGCCGCGCCTCGTCACGCCGGTCCTCACCGGGCGGGATTTCGGGCGCGCCCTGCTCGACCAGTGGCCGCGCGGGTCGCCCGTGTTCCTGCGCCTGCGCGTCGATGCGCGCGGTTACGTCAGCGAGTGCATCGTCGACCGCGGGACCGGAGTCGCCGCGATCGATTCCGTCGTCTGCAATCTCGCGCATGACCGCCTTCGCTTCCGGCCCGCGCTGAACCGGAGCGGACAGGCGGTTGCAGGATGGTCCGGATACGCGCAACCACCGCCGCGATAACAGCGGGAGTCGCCTCGAACATGATCGAAGCCGAATGGTGGGAGTATGACTCCCTGGACGAGCTCGCCGACGCCGTGTCGGGCGATGCCGGGTTCATCGTCCAAAGCGCGATCGACGCGCGCGGCGCTTCTCTCGTCGCGCTTCCCGGAAGCGACGCGGCGGCGATCTATCCGAAGCTCGCGGCCCAGAAGCTGCCGTGGAAGCGGGTGACGATCATCCCCACCGACGACCGGCTCGTTCCGGTCGACAGCGACCGGTCGAAGGTTCGGGCGATCGCCCGGGACTTTCTTCCGGCGGGAGCGCGGGTGGTCCCGATCGTCAGCGATACAGCCGAGGACTATCGGCTCGCCGGGAACGCGGCCGACGCCCGGCTCCAGGACCTTTCCTGGCCGCCGGACCTCGTCTGGCTGGGCATGGGCGACGACGGGCACACCGCTGCGATCTTCGATGGCCCGGACCTGCAATCGGCGCTCGATGCGCCGAAGGCGCGGCGGGCCGTCGGTGTCATGCCGGAAGGCGATTCGGTCGCTCGGGTGACGCTCACGCGCGCGGCGATCCTGTCCGCGCGGACGATCCTCATCACGTTGACGGGGCGCGAGAAGCGCGCGCTGCTCGAACAGGCCATCGCCGACGGGCACAGCTCGAGGCTGCCGATCGGCCGCGTTCTCGCCGAGGCCGAGCAGCCGATCGACATCCATTGGGCCCCCTAACCCGTCACCCCAGCGAAGGCTGGGGTCCATGTCTTCTCAGCGGTTGATCGTCTCGAACAGATCACTCCACTCAGGATTGGCGTCTATAATTTGGCGCAGTTTCCAGTTGCGGTTCCAAGCCTTCATCGCCTTCTCGCGGGAGATGGCTTCCATGATCGTCGGATGCTCTTCCGCATAGACTAGTCGCGTGAGACGATACCGTTTGCAAAAATCGGAGCCCGTGCCGTTTCGATGTTGCCAGATGCGTGCCGCGATATCGCTCGTCACGCCAATGTGCAGCGTGCCGAACGGTTTATTGGTCATGATGTAGACCCAGCCACCCTTCATGCCGAACGCACCTCATCGACAGGACATGGATGCCAGCCTTCGCTGGCATGACGAAGCACTGGCTTAACACTCCTCCAGCGGCTTGCCCGCGGTCTCCTTGAGGAAGAGCAGCGTCACGACCACCGAGATCGCGGTGAACAGGACCGCGTAGATCAGCGCGCTGAAGATGTTGCCGGTGATCGCCACCAGAGCGAAGCTGGTCACCGGCAGGAACCCGCCGACCCAGCCGGTCCCGACATGATACGGGAACGACATCGCGGTGTAGCGGATGCGGGTCGGGAACATTTCCACCAGCGCCGCCGCCTGGGGACCGTACAGAGCGGTCGCGGCAACCACGAACAGCAGCAGGACGGCGACGAGGAGCGGCATGTTCGCGGCCCTGGGGTCGGCGCTCTTGGGATAGCCGTTCGCGGCAAGCGCGGAGCCGATGTCGCTCGCGGTCTTCGTCTTCAGCGCCTTGAGGTCGGTGTCCGCGAGCTTGTCGCCGGGCTGGATCGGGACGATCTCGCGCCCGACAAGCACCCGCGTCTTGCCGTCCGGGGAGAAGATCGTCCGGTAGGAAATCCCCATGATCACCAAGTTGCCTTTGGCGATGTCGCAGGCGCTCGCGAACCTCGCCGTGCCGACCGGATCGAACTGCACCGAACATTGGTCGAGCGTCGTCGAAACCGTCACCGGTTCCGCCTTCTGCGCTGCGACGAGGGCGGGGTTCGCGGCCTGGGCGATCCAGTGCGAGCCGGGGAAGTAGAGCGCGAGCGCGAGCAGCATTCCGCCCAGCATCACGCGCCTGCGTCCCGCCCGGTCGCTCAGCCAGCCGAAGAAGACGTACAGCGGCGCGCTCACCACCGTCATCACGATCAGCAGCATGTCCTTGGTCGCTCCGGGCAGCCCGAGCGACTTTTCGAGGAACACCTGCATGTAGAAGAAGGTGAAGTACCAGACGGCGCCCTGCGCGCACATGATCCCGAAGAAGGCGATCAGCACGCGCTTCAGATATTCGATCCGGCCGAACGCTTCGCGTAAGGGGGCCCTGGTCAGCTCACCCTCTGCCTTGAGCTTGGCGAACGCCGGGCTCTCGGCGAGCTTGGCGCGCATCCAAACTGAAATCCCGAGAAGGATCGCGGACAGCAGGAACGGGACCCGCCACCCCCAGGCCGTGAACGCATCGTCGCCGGCCCCGGTCCGCATCGCGAGGATCACGAGCAATCCGGCAAGCAGGCCGAACGAGGCCGACGCCTGGATCCAGCCGGTCGCGCTTCCGCGCTTGTCGTCCGGCGCATGCTCGGCGACGTAGATCGCCGCCCCGCCATATTCACCGCCGAGCGCGATCCCCTGCAGGATGCGCAGGATGATGAGCAGGGTGGGCCCGAGGGCACCGGCTTGCGCATAGGTCGGGAGGAGTCCGATCAGGAAGGTCGCCCCGCCCATCAGGCTGACGGTGATGAGGAAGGCGCGCTTGCGGCCCAGGCGGTCGCCGACGACCCCGAAAATCAGCGCTCCCAGGGGCCGGAAGGCGAAACCGGCCGCGAACAGCGCGAGCGCCGCGATGAGCGCCGGGGTCGGGTCGAGGCCGGCGAAGAAGACCTTGGAAAAGACCGGCACGAGCGAGCCGAAGATGAAGAAGTCGTACCACTCGAACGCCGTCCCCGCCGACGAGGCGACCACCACGCGGGTCATCGACCAGGGCTTGTGGTGACGTTCTTCGGCTACGCTCGCCATCGGCTCTCCCCTCCAGCGAAGGGATAGCGGCAGGCCCACGGCGTGCAAGGCTCTCGCATGCCGGGAAGCAAATGCTCTTCCAAAAGAATCTTCGTGGTCGTGGGAATAAACGCCGCAACCGCGCGGTCATGGCATCGATCACGCTCGCAAAGGACGATCGATGTTCGGTGACGATCAGGAAAACCGCCGCGACTTTCTCAAGTGCATGGCCTGGGCCGGCACGGGAGCGGTATTCGCCTTCAACAGCGGCATCGCTAGTTCGATGGGGCTCGATGGCGCGCTCGCCGCGCCGCTGCATCGGACCGCCTCAAAGCCGTTCACCTTCGTCCAGTTGAGCGACAGCCACATCGGGTTCAACAAGCCTGCCAATCCGGACGCCCGCGCCACCTTCCGCGAAGCGATCGCGAAAGTGAAGGCGCTGCCCGACCAGCCCGACTTCATCATCCACACCGGCGACGTTTCGCAGCTGTCGCGGGACGAAGAATTCGACGACGCGGACCAGATGCTGAAGGAAACCGGGCTGCCCGTTTTCTTCGTGCCGGGCGAGCATGACATGCTCGATCCCGACGGGGGCAAGGCGTTCCTCGATCGCTTCGGCAAGAACACAAAGGGCAGCGGCTGGTACAGCTTCGACCACCGCGGCGTGCACTTCGTCGGGCTCGTCAATGTCGCCGATCTGAAGCCGGGCGGCATGGGCAATTTCGGTGTCGAGCAGCTGAGATGGCTGAAAGCGGACCTTGCTGGCCGCCATTCCTCGACGCCGATCGTCGTCTTCGCGCACATGCCGATGTGGACGGTCTATGCGGACTGGGGCTGGGGCACGGACGACGCCGCCGAGGCGCTGAAGCTCCTCGCCCGTTTTGGGTCGGTGACCGTGCTCAACGGCCACATTCACCAGATCGCGCAGAAGGTCGAAGGCCGCATCGCCTTCCACACGGCGCGCTCGACGGCCTTTCCACAGCCGGCGCCGGGCACCGCGCCCTCGCCAGGGCCGCTGAAGGTGCCCTCCGAACAACTGCGCGAGATGCTCGGGATCACCGACGCGATGTTCGTGCGCGGGCACGACCGTATCGCGCTCATCGACCCCACCCTCGCCGCCTGAATCCAAGGAAACTTTTATGAACCGCGCTTTCGGAATGGTAACGTTTCAGGCTTTCGCCCTGCTCTTCACCGCGTTTGCGATGACGATCGTCGCCGACGAGGTGAGGGGCGCGCCGCCTTCGCCCACCGTGCACATCGGGAATTTCACCTTCAACCAGGCGGCGATCGCCGTGCATCCTGGGACGACGGTCACCTGGGTCAATGACGACGATATTCCGCATACAATCGTCGCGACGGGCGGCGCGTTCAGGTCGAAGGTCCTCGATACGGGCGACCGCTTCAGCTTCACCTTCGCCAAAGCCGGTCAATTCGACTATTTCTGTTCCCTTCACCCGCACATGACGGGCAGAGTCATCGTGAAGGTATAAGGGAATTGGTTGCGAGGCCGTGAAGACGTCCCCTCCCCTCCTCTTCAGGCCGCGTCTCGCGACCAGCAACGGCCCGGCGCCGGGCCCAGTCACGCCCGGCGCCGGCCAAGTGCACGAATTCAACCGGCTGATCCTGCCCCACCTCGACGGCGCCTATAATCTTGCCCGCTACCTGACGCGGGACCCCGAGCTTAGCGAGGACCTTGTGCAGGACTCCATCCTTCGGGCGTTCCGCGCCTTCGGCCAGTTCCGCGGCGAATCACCGAGGGCCTGGCTGTTCGCGATCGTCCGGAACTGCTGCCGTACCGCCATGTCCGGCACCGCCGGCAACGTGGCGTTCGTGGTGCACGAAAGCAGCCTCGGCGAAGATGCGGCGGCACAAGTGGCCAACCAGCCCGATCCGGGGCCAACGCCGGAAGAAGAGGTCTTCCGCAAGGCCGAGATCGGTCGGGTGCGCTCCGCGATCGAGGCGATCCCCGAGCCGTTCCGGGAGGCGGTCGTGCTGAGGGACATGGAAGACCTGTCGTACGCGGAAATCGCCGAGGTGACCGGAGCCCCGGTCGGCACGGTGATGTCGCGGCTTTCCCGTGGGCGATCGATCCTTGCCAAAGAACTCCTTCCGACCCGAAACGATGGCGAGCGGTCAAGGAGTGTGACGTGATGCCGGCCTGCGCGGATCAGGAGCTGCTGCTGGGCGGCCTCGTGGATGGCGAGCTCGACGCCGCGAATGTTGCGCTGGTCGAAGCGCATGTTGCCCGCTGCCAGGGCTGCAGCGAGGAGCTGGAGCGGCTGCAAGCCGTGCGCAACCTTCTCTCGACCGAGGGTGTCCGGCGCACCGCGCCTGAAGCCTTGGTGAAGCGTGTGGCCGCGATGCCGGAACTTTCGCCCAAACCAGCGAGAGGAAATTGGATTCCGGGCTGGCTGGCCCCTGGCGTCGCCGGAGCGCTAGCGGCGTCGCTCGCGATGGTGACACTGGTTCCCCCGTCGACCCGGTCCGTCGTGGATCAGGAGCTGGTGTCGAGCCACGTGCGATCGCTGCAGCCGGGCCACCTGACGGATGTCCAGACCACCAACCAGCACATCGTGAAGCCGTGGTTCAACGGGAAGATCGATTTTGCCCCGCCGGTTCCCGAGCTGGCGGGCAAGGGATTCCCGCTCGCCGGAGGGCGGCTCGACTCGATCGACGGCAAGACGGTCGCGGCGATCGTCTATCGCCGCCGGCTGCATACCGTGAACCTGTTCGTCTGGCCGGCGGAGGATTCGGCGAGCCGGTCCTTCGTCAAGGATGGCTTCGCGGTATCGGAATGGAGCCGGAACGGCCTCCGCTTCGCGGCGATCTCCGACATTCCGCAGGAAGAGCTGAGTCAGTTCCAGAGCTTGTTCGTCGAAGCGACGAACTGACGACTCTCGCGGGCTAGTCCAGTTTACGGATCTTGCCGTCGACCGTCGCGAACTTCAGGCCGAACTTCTTCACGACGACCCGGTTCGACAGAGTGCGGCCGTCCGCCAGCAGCTTCATCTCCTGCCGGACCTTGAGGCCGCCCTTCATCGTATAGAGGATCAGCGCCTCATCGCCGTCCACGGTGACGTCCACCGGCCCGGTCGCGTCGCTGAGCGCGCCGGTGAAGCGGTTGGGCGCGGTCTGCCGCATCACCCATTTGCGGGTTCGCTCGGGCTTACCCTCTTCGCGAACCGTATCGATCAGCACGAAATCGCCGCGGTCGCCCTTCCCGCCGACGCTCTCGACGATCAGCCTGGCCGGCCGCTTCAGCACGATCTTCATCACATTCTCGGCGTAGGTCTTGCCGGTGAAGAAGGCGAGCATGTCGAGCCTGGGTCCCGGGTCGGCCGCGGCCGACGGAATACCCGTGGCGAGCGCGACGATCGCGGCGGCCGTCGCGATCCTCATTGACGGCCGGCAAGCAGCGCATCGACGACGCCCGGGTCCGCGAGGGTCGACGTGTCGCCAAAGCCGCTGGTTTCCCCCTCCGCGATCTTCCTCAGGATGCGTCGCATGATCTTGCCCGACCTGGTCTTGGGCAGCGCCGGCGTGAAATGGATTTTCTCGGGCGCCGCCAGCGCGCCGATGTCGCCCCGGACTTCCTGGACCAGCTCCTTGCGGAGCGCGTCGTCGCCCTGCTCGCCCGCGTTCAGGGTTACGTAGGCGTAGATCGCCTGTCCCTTGATGTCGTGCGGATAGCCGACCACCGCCGCCTCGGCGACCTTGGCGTGAGAAACGAGCGAGCTCTCGACCTCGGCGCTGCCGATGCGATGGCCGGAAACGTTGATCACGTCGTCGACCCGGCCCGTGATCCAGTAATAGCCGTCCTCGTCGCGACGGCAGCCGTCGCCGGTGAAATAGAGGCCGGGATAAGCCGTGAAATAGGTCTGGAAAAACCGCTCGTGGTCGCCCCACACCGTGCGCATTTGACCCGGCCATGACGCCACGATGCACAGGTTCCCGCTCGCCGCGCCCTCGAGCAATTTGTGATGCGCGTCGACGAGCACCGGCTGAATGCCAGGCAGGGGCCGGGTCGCGCTTCCCGGCTTCATCGGGGTCGCTCCCGGAATGGGCGAGATCAGCGCCGCTCCCGTCTCGGTCTGCCACCAGGTGTCGACCACCGGGCAGCGCTCATCGCCGACGACGCGCCAGTACCATTCCCACGCATGCGGGTTGATCGGCTCGCCGACCGTGCCGATCAGGCGCAGCGACTTGCGCGAATGGCGCGTGACCCACTCGTCGCCTTCGCGTTCCAGCGCGCGGATCGCGGTCGGCGCGGTGTAGAAGATGGTGACACCTAGCCGGTCGACGGTTTCCCAGAAGCGGCCGAAGTCGGGGTAGTTCGGGACCCCGTCGAACATCACGCTGGTCGCGCGGTTCATCAGCGGCCCATAGACCACATAGGTGTGGCCGGTGACCCAGCCGACGTCGGCGGTGCACCAGAAGATGTCGTCGGCCCTATAGTCGAACACCCAGTCGAACGTCGTTGCCGCCCAGACGGCATAGCCGCCGGTTGTGTGCACCACCCCCTTGGGCTTTCCGGTCGAGCCCGACGTGTAGAGGATGAACAACGGGTCCTCGGCGTTCATCACCGTCGGCTCGCAATCGGTCGCGAGGGTGTCGCGGACATCCGAGTAACGCACGTCGCGGCCTTCGGTCATCGGAACGTCGGCGCCGGTGCGCGTGACCACGATCACGGTCGGTACGTCGCCTTCGGCGAGCGCGATGTCGACGTTGCGCTTCAAGGGGATCGCCTTGCCGCCGCGCACGCCCTCGTCGGCGGTGATCACCGCCGAGGCTTTACAATCGGCGATCCGCCCGGCGAGGCTTTCGGGCGAGAAGCCGCCGAACACCACCGAATGGATCGCCCCGATGCGGGCGCACGCCAGCATCGCCGCCGCGGCCTCGGGGATCATCGGCATGTAGATCATCACCCGGTCGCCGCGCCCGATGGCGCGCTGCTTCAACAGGTTCGCGAAGCGGCACGTTTCCTCGTACAGCTCGCGGTAGGTCCAGCGCTGGCCGTGGCCCGGCTCGTCCGCCTCGAAAATCAGGGCCACCCGGTCGCCGTGTTCGGCGAGATGCCGGTCGAGGCAATTGACCGACAGGTTGAGCTCGCCGTCCGCGTACCACCGGATGCCGAAATCCGCCTCGTCGAACGACCATTCGCCGGCCTTCGCCGGGACCGTGTTCCAGGTCAGGCGCCTGGCCTGATCGAGCCAGAAGCCGTCGGGATCGGAGTCGGCCTGGCGGTGCAACTCGGCAAGCTGATCGGGACCGATACGGCCATGGAATCCTTCGGGTACCGGGTGCACCTCTTCGGCCATCGCCGACCTTTCTCCTACCGTGCTCGCTCCAGAACGCGCCGCGCCTGCGTGAGATGCGGGCGGTCGACCATTTTGCCGCCGACCGAAAGCACGCCCGCGCCGGGGTGTGCCTCGAACGCGGCGACGATCTCGGCCGCCTGTTCCAGCTCTTCGGAAGACGGCGTGAAAGCGGCATTGATGACACTTACCTGCCCGGGATGGATCGCGAGCTTGCCGGTAAAGCCTTCCCGCCGCGCCGCCTCCGCTTCGGCGCGCAAGCCTTCCTCGTCGCGGAAGTCGGCGAACACCCCGTCGACCGGCTGCACTCCGGCCGCGACCGCGCCCGCGAGGCACAAGGACCGGGCGAGCCGGTAGGTGAAAGCGATCTCACCGCTCTCGTCATATTTGGTCGAAGCGCCGAGTGCCGCCGACAGATCCTCCGCGCCCCAGCTCATCGCGACCAGCGTCGATCCCGGAGCATGATAGGACATGAGGTTGAACAGGCTCGCGGGAGTCTCGGTGACGATCGCGTGGATCGGGATCGTTCCGGTGCGGTGCGAAAGCTCGATGATGTCGGTCCCGCTCTCGGCCTTGGGCAGGACGATGCCGTGGACGTCGGCGATCCCGAGCACTTCGAGATCGTCCTTGTGATGCTCGCTTGCCAGCGGGTTGACCCGCACCCACCATTGCGGGCCGCCCGACCGCTTCGGGAGGTTCCTGAGGATCGCCCGGGCCGCCGCTTTTTGCGCCGGAACGACGCTGTCCTCGAGATCGAAGATCAGAGCGTCGGCGTCGCTCGCAATCGCTTTCTCGATCTTCCGTTCGCTGTCGGCGGGGACGAACAGCCAGCTGCGCGGTTCGCTCATGCCGGCTTTTTCAATAGCAAGGCGGTGCGCGTGCATTCGCACACCAGCTCGCCCTTCTGGTTGAAGCTTCGGTGCGCCCAGGTGACAATCCCCGCATTGGGCCGCGACTTGCTCTCCCGCACCGCGGTGCACTCGGTCTCGCTGCGCAAGGTGTCGCCGGCGAAAACGGGGTTCGGGAAGACGAGCTTGTCGTAACCGAGGTTCGCGACCAGCGTCCCGAGCGTGGTGTCCTCGACGCTCACTCCGATCATCAGCCCGAAGGTGAAGATCGAATTGACCAGCGGCTTCTTGAACTCGGACTTGGCCGCGGCCTCGTGATCGAGGTGCATCGGCTGCGCGTTGTGGGTCAGCGCGGAAATCAGGACATTGTCCGTCTCGGTCACCGTGCGGGTGATCGCATGGTTGACGCGGTCGCCGACCTGCCACTCATCGAAATAGCGTCCGGGCATCGGACCGTCCTAGGCAGGCAACAGCAGCTCGGCAACGCCTTGCGTGATCGCATCGCCGTCGAGCCGGTAGGCGGCGTAGAGATCGGCGAGGCTTCCGGTCTGGCCGAACTTCTCGATTCCGAGCGGCGCGACGCGCTGGCCAAGCGCCCCACCGAGCCACGACAGGCTTGCCGGCGCCGCGTCGGCGATGGTCACGAGCCCGGCGGAACGCGGCAGCCGCGACAGCAGCTGCTCGACATGGCTGGGCCTGCGTTCGCCGCCCCAGCGCGCGGCCTGCGCCGCCGTCCAGCCGCGGTGAAGCAGGTCGGGCGAGGTGACGCTCAGCAGCCCCAGGCCCGGAATGTCCTCGCGGAGCTCCTCCCAGGCGGCGAGCGCCTCGGGCATCACCGCGCCCATCGCGACGATCGCGGCTTCGGCATTCGCGCCCGGCTCGCGGAGCCAGTAGCCGCCGGCAAGCGCGCCCTCTTGCCATCCGCCGTCATTCCGCTCGACCTGGCGAATCGAACGCGTGGAAAGCCGCAGGTATGTGCTCTCGCCGTTGGGATCGTCGATCAGCCGGAACGCCTGCTCCATCATCGCCGCGAGCTCGTCCGCGAAAGCGGGTTCGTAATGCCTGAGGCCCGGCTGGCCGAGCGCGATCAACGGCGGATTGATCGACTGGTGAGCGCCGCCTTCCGGTCCCAGCGTGATCCCGCTCGGCGTCGCGACCAGCAGGAAGCGCGCGTCCTGGTAACAGGCGTAATTCAGCGCATCGAGGCCGCGCGCGATGAACGGGTCGTAGAGCGTCCCGATCGGGAACAACCGCATCCCGAACAGGTCGCCGGAAAGCCCGGCCGCCGCGAGCATCAGGAACAGGTTGTTCTCGGCGATCCCGAGCTCGATATGCTGGCCCTTATTGCTCGCTGACCATTTTTGCGCAGATGCAATCTTTTCTAATGCAAAAATATCGGGCATTTCGCTGCGCCGGAACAGTCCGCGCTGGTTCACCCAGGCGCCGAGGTTGGTCGACACCGTCACGTCGGGCGAAGTGGTCACAATCCGGTCCACGAGATCTCCGCCGGCGCGGCTCAAGTCGTTGAGTATCCGCCCGAATGCCGCCTGGGTCGATTGCTCCTCACCGGCCGGCGCGGGAATCGCGGGAATGGCGACCTGACTGAAGCTGCGTGCCCGTTTTTCGCGCGCTATCCGGCTTTTCTCGAGCAACGCGTCGACCGCGCCTCGCGCATTGTCCCCAACGCCTTCGAGTGGTTCCCATTCCTCGCCCTCGCGCACACCCATCGTGTCGCGGAGCGCGGCCATCTGCGTCGGGTTCATCAGCCCCGCGTGATTGTCCTTGTGGCCGGCGAACGGCAGCCCATAGCCCTTGATCGTCCAGGCGATGAACAA
>DASURT010000141.1:0-4180 GCA_036375515.1 Sphingomicrobium sp. | reverse complement strand
TCGTCGAGGGCGTCACCGAGTTCATCCCGGTGTCCTCGACCGGCCACCTGATCCTCGCCACCGAGCTGCTGGGCTTCGACGCCGAGAAATGGGCCGCGTTCAACGTCATCATCCAGCTGGGCGCGATCCTCGCGATCGTCGCGCTTTACTGGCGAACCTTCTGGGCGGTGATCGAAGGCCTGCTCCGGGCCAACCCGATGTCGATCCGGTTCGTCCGCAACATCCTGATCGGCTTTCTCCCCTCCGCGATCCTGGGCTTCCTGCTGATCAGCAGGATCGAGCTGCTGCTCGGCAACGCCTTTGTCGTCGCCTGGGCCTTGATCCTCGGCGGAATCGCGATCCTGGTGATCGAGCGCCTGGTGAAGCGCACCGACATTGTCGGGGTCGCCGAAATGCCGCTGAAGACGGTGATCGGGGTCGGGATCATCCAGTGCCTGTCGATGATTCCCGGCGTCAGCCGCTCGGGCGCGACGATCCTCGGCGGGCTGTCGCTCGGGGTCGAGCGGCGGACCGCCGCGGAGTTCAGCTTCTTCCTCGCGATCCCGACCATGCTCGGAGCGACCACGCTGGAGATCGCGCGGCACCATGACGCGCTGATCGCCGGCGCGGGCGACGTCGGGTTCGCGACGGTCGCGGTGGGCTTCCTCGTCAGCTTCGTGGTTGCGATCGTGGTGGTCAAAGGCTTCGTCCACTACATCTCGAGGCACGGCTTCGCGCCGTTCGGCTGGTACCGGATCGTCGCGGGAGCGGGCGCGCTCGCCTGGCTGACGATGCGCTGATTTCCCCGCCGATTTCCCTTGGCGCAACCTCGTGCTAGACTGGCGCGTCCAAGCGATTTCAGCACCTTAGGCCGACGCCATGCGTATCCAGTCGATTCTCGCTCCGCTGCTGCTTTGCGCCTCGCCGGCGCTGGCGCAGGCCCCCGCGGCTGCGGCCCCGCAAGCGCCCGACGAGATGCAGCGAGTCCTCGCCGACCCGGCGATGGCCGACCGGCTCGACAACATGATGCAGGCACTCTCGAAAGCGGTGCTCGACCTGCCCGTCGGCGACGTCCAGGCCGCGGTCGAGGGACGCAAGCCCACCGCCGCCGAAAGGCGGCTGACCGTCCGCGACCTCGGCCGCCGCGACGATCCGAATTTCGATCGCGACCTCCAGCGTCGGATCGCCGATACGAAGCCGATGATCCAGGCCGGCATGAAGGCCGTTTCGGAGGCTCTTCCCGCGATCGTGAGGAGCATGGACGAAGCTGGCAAGGCGCTCGAGCGCGCCGCGGCGAACATGCCCGACCCGACCTATCCGAAGCGGTAATGACGGTGGACTAGGACTTAACCCACGCTAAAGCTGCCTCGCCATGTGGCAGCTCTTCCAGTTCCCGCTGTGCCCCTTTTCCCGCAAGGTTCGGCTGGTCCTCGCCGAGAAAGGCGTGGGGCACGAGTTGGTGCGCGAAAACCCGTGGGAGAAGCGCGACGAGTTCGTCGACCTGAACCCCGCCGGCGAGACCCCGGTGATGGTCGACGCTGACCAGGGCACCACGCTGATCGGCTCGCAGCCCATCGTCGAATATTTCGACGAGACGGTCGACCGGATGCCGATGATCCACGGCAATGCGGTGCTCCGCGCCGAGATCCGGCGGATGACCGAATGGTTCGACCTCAAGCTCTATCGCGAGGCGGTCGAGCCGCTGATGAACGAGCGGATGAGGAAGCGCCTGGTGAGCCACGAATCCCCGGATACGAGCGTGCTGCGCGCGGCGATGCGGGTCGCATCCGAGCATCTGGACTATATCGATTATCTGCTCGACCACCGCCGGTGGCTCGCCGGCCCGGGCCTCAGCCTCGCCGATTTCACCGCGGCCGCGCATTTGAGCGTGATCGATTATCTCGGCGCGCTCGACTGGCGCGGGCACAAGCAGACCAAGGACTGGTATGCCGTCATGAAGTCGCGGCCATGCTTCCGGCCCTTGCTCGGCGAGCGGATGGAAGTGATCGTCCCGCCGGGTCACTACGACAAGGTCGACTTCTAGGCGTAATGCTGATGCCGTGGGGTACTGAATGAGCAGTTTACGAAGACTGGATAAACTAGATGTCTGAAGATGCGCGCCCACAGGATTCATGCACTTGCACCGCAGCGGAGGCAGCGGTCTTATCAATGGTGAAGGCTTGGCCTGGCGTCCCTGCTATCGTGACTTTCTCGGCGGAGGAAGGTTGGACGGTCGGAACGCATCCTGACGACGTGAAACGCCATTTGGAATCAATGAATACGGATCGAAATCGAAGAGGTCGAGGAGCCGGTCAAATGGCGAGGAAAAAGGGCGCAGAATATGTGGGTCGTTTCAAGGAAGTCGATGGCTATCTTGTTATCGACGAGGACAGCTGGCGCGAAGTTGAAGGCGACAGCTACATCGGTGAAGATGACGCGGTAGAAAACACTCGGATGGGTTCGGCAATCGAAGCCGAATATCGCAGCCTTCGCTTGCAGCGTGGATGGACGTTCATGGGTACCTCTGATCGGACCCTGCGTGAAGCTCGCGTGGCATTCGTGGGCCTCAATCCTGGTGGAGGGGGGCCAAACGACAACTATGACTACTCTGGCATATGGGCCGTCGAGACCGGAAATGGCTACTTCGACGAAAGATGGGGACCAAACGGGACGCAAACGACTATCCAAAAGCAAGTTCAACAATGGCACAAAATAATCGGTGTCGGGCCGTACCAGAGTTTTTGCGCTAATTTTGTCCCGTTCCGTTCTCAAAATTGGATTTCTCTCGTGCCGAAAACCGAGGTCCTCGCCTTTGCGAAACGTCTGTGGGCCTGGGTGCTGGACGAATCACCCGCGTCATTGTTTGTCACAATGGGGAAGCGACCGGCTCATCATCTTGCGGACCTTCTCGAGGCCAAGCATGTCGCACAATTTCCGACCGGTTGGGGGCGCCAAACAATTGACGTTTGGGACGCCCCGGATGGTAGGCGCGTCGTCGGAATGCCGCATCCCAGCCGATATGCGCTGTTCTGCCGCTCCGGCGATGCCAGCGAGATTGCAGAAGCCAGCCTGCGAGCGGCTACTGGCCCCATCAGGGAATGTTTGGGAAATTAGAACGGCCGATCATACGTTCTTCCTTTACGCCTGCTTCGCCGCCACCAAATAGTTGAGCCGCACGTCGTCGCTGAGGTGCAACCCCCGCGTCGGCGACCAGGCGATGCCTTCGACATCGAGGCATTTGAGACCTGCGTCGGCGAGCAGCAGCTTCATCCGCTCAGGATTGATGAACTTGTCGAAATCGTGCGTGCCCTTCGGGATTCGCCCGAGCCCTTCGCCGAGCGTGATCATCATCAACCGCGACAGGCTCGTCCGGTTGGGCGTCGACAGGATCAGCAGCCCGTCCGGCGACAGGCGCTTCGCCAGCGCCTTCAAGAACGCGGCAGGGTCCGCGACATGCTCGATCACCTCCATCGAGGTGACGAGGTCGAACCGGCCTCCGAGCTCCTCGACCGCGGCGGCGCGATAGTCGATGTCGAGCCGCATCGCCGAGGCATGGTCGTGCGCGACCGCGATCAGCTCGGGCGCGGCGTCGATCGCCGTGACCTTCGCTCCCAGCCGCGCCAGCGGTTCGGCCAGGAGCCCCGCGCCGCAGCCGACGTCGAGCGCGGTCCGGCCCTCCAGCGGCGTCCGGCCGTGCTCGTCGATCTGCCAATGCTGGTCGATCCAGTCGCGGATGTAGGCGAGGCGCACGGGATTCAATTTGTGCAGCATCGCTTCCGACCCGTCCGGGTCCCACCAGTCGCCGGCGTGGCTGGCGAACTGCTTGATCTCTTCCGGGACGATGCTTGTTGCCGTTCGGGTCAGGCCCTCACTCGTGCTTGTTTCCGCCATGCCTCCCCCCTAACAGGCCGCGACGCTGGACCCAAGGAACGCAATTGGCCCGCCCAACAAACCGAATAGTGATGAAATTCGGCGGAACGTCGATGGCGGGGATCGAACGCATCCGCAGCGTCGCGACACGCGTCCGGCGCGAGGCGGAAGCCGGGAACGAGGTGCTGGTCGTCGTCTCGGCCATGGCCGGGGAAACCGACCGCCTGGTGCAATTGTGCCGCGAGGCCGCGGCCTTGCACGATCCCAAGGAATATGACGTCGTCGTCGCGTCCGGCGAGCAGGTGACCGCCGGGCTGCTCGCGATGACCCT
>DASURT010000140.1:0-3598 GCA_036375515.1 Sphingomicrobium sp. | reverse complement strand
AAGCTGTTAGTCGCCTTCGCCGGGCTCGGGCGTGAAATATTTGTCGTACTTGCCCTGTTCGCCCTTGTGCTCGTCGGCGTCGGCCGGGCTATCCTTCTTGCGCGTGATGTTCGGCCACTGCGACGAGAAAGTCGCGTTGAGCTCGAGCCATTGCTCGAGACCGCCCTCGGTGTCGGGAAGGATCGCCTCGGCGGGGCATTCCGGCTCGCACACGCCGCAATCGATGCACTCGTTGGGGTTGATGACGAGCATGGTCTCGCCCTCGTAGAAGCAATCGACCGGACAGACCTCGACGCAATCCATGTATTTGCAGCGGATGCAGGCGTCGGTGACGACGTAGGTCATTCTGCGAAGCTCCCTTTCGCCGGTTCGCTAGGTCGCGGCGGCTGGCGCGTCAATTCGCTTGTCCTCGGCGACAAGGGTGGCGACCGCGGCGCCGAGCGCGAGATCGTCGATATGGCCGAACTTCTGCATCCTCAGTCGCCGCTGGCCGTCAATGAGGAGCAAGGTCGGCGTGCCCTGCATCCGATATTCGCCGAAGGTGCGCGGAAGCCCGTCCGGCCCGGCCGAATCGATCCCGACCGGGAAAAGAATCCGGTTCTCGTGAAGGAATGCCGCGAGGACCTCGCGCCGCCCCTGCGCCTCGTGATGTTCGAACACCGTGTGGAGGCCGACGACGGCGAGGGCGTCTTCGCTGAACGCCTGGCGAAGCCGCTGGAGCTGCGGAAGCGCCTGGGAGACGCAGCCGGGGCAAAGCATCTGGAAGGCGAGCGCGGCGACCGTTCGGCCGCGAAAGTCGACGAGCGTGAGGTCGCGGTCGCTGTTCAGCCATTCCGCGACCTGCCATTCGGGTGCTGGGCGAGCGTTCATTCTGATTCTCCAACTTCCTCGTAGCAGGTTCTGGCCTCCGCCGCCGGACCCCGGCGCGAGGGCAGCGATCGCACCTTGATGACTCGAGTCCGGCCGTGAAGCGGCAGAGCGATCACGCTGCCCGCGCCGACCTTTTCGCTCGGCTTCTCCACGCGCTTCCCGTCGATGCGGAGATGGCCGGTCTCGATCAGCGCCTGGGCAAGGGTGCGGCTCTTCACCAGGCGGATGCAGTGGAGATAGCGGTCCAGCCTCACGTTTTCCTGAGCTTCGCCAGCTCGGCGAAGGCGTGCGACTGGACGGTCCGCCGGTCCGGCCGCGGCGCGCGCCGTCCGCGCCAGCGCCATGCGTCGCCCGCCCTCGTGAAGCCGATCTCGTCCATCAGGCGCGCGATCGCTTCCTCGTCGAGGCCGATGGAGGTCGCGAGCTCGACGTCCACCGGATCGTCGCCGCCGGCCGAACGGACCTTGCGCGCATGGCTCGCGAGGCGGTCGGTAAGGTCGATCCGGACCCAGGCGCGCCCGAGCCGTCGATAGGCGAGCGTGGCTCCGCGCGGGTCGGCGTCGGCGGCGAGGGTCGCCGCTCCGGCCGCCGGCAGCGCGGGCATGGGCTGGTTGTTGCGCACCGCCAGCAGCGCTGCGCGCCAATGCTGCGCGCCCGGCTTGAGCAAGGCCGGAAGAAAGACATCGAGCGGCCCCAACCGGACCCGGAGCCGGTGAAGCGCCTGCCGGTCCGCCTGCTCCAGGTGCGAAATGGCGCCCAGCACGGCCTTGCGCGGCAATGCACCGCCGGCGTCCGCGAGCATCGCGGCGAGGGCGCGGACGCCCGGGGAACTGGCCGGATCGCCGGCCGCCGCGGCCAGCGTCTTAAGCGGACGAAGATGCCGCGCGATCTGCGAGTCCAGCCAGCGCTCGAGTCGCGAACGCAGCGCGGAGCGGCTCAGCGCGGACAAGCGGTCGAGCGCACGGGCCGTTCTCAGCGCCGGCTCGAGCAAGGACCGGCCGGCCGCGAACCGCGCGAGGACCTGCCCGTGCCAGCCGACGGCGAGCCCGCCGCCGTCGTCCACGACCAGCTCGAAAGTTTCGTCCGGAGCGTCGACCAGGGACTGGGCCCGGCGTTCGAGCTCGTCGCCCAGCCGCCGTTCGGCCGCGGCAAGGAGCAGGCGCTTGTCGGCGAGCCGCGTCGAGGGGTCCACCCGAAACTCGAAGCCGGAGAGATGACCGATCGGCTCGGGGCCGACGCTGACCTCCCCGTCCGCGGCGACCGTGAGGGGCAGAGCGTCGGAACCGCGCGCGCCGATGTCGCGGACCAAAACCGCGGTGCGCCGGTCCACGAAGCGCTGGGTCAGCCGCTCGTGGAGCGCGTCGGAGAGTCGCGCTTCGACCTCGCGCGTGCGTTCGGCCCACTTCGCGGGTTCCTTCAGCCAGTCGGCGCGGTGCGCGATATACGCCCAGCTGCGGATTCCGGCGAGACGGTCGGCCAGCGCCTCGATGTCGCCGCTCACATTGTCGAGCCGCGCGACTTCGGCCGCGAACCATTCGTGAGGCACATGCCCGCCCTCGCCGATGTAGGTGTAGAGGCGGCGGACCATGCGCGCATGATGCATCGGCCCGACCTTGCGGAAGTCGGGAAGACCGCATGCGGCCCACAGCCGCCGCGCCTGGCCGCCCCGTTTCACGGCTACGGCCGGGTCTTCGGCGATCAGCTTGAGGACAGCGAGGTCGATCGCCTCGGGCGCGGCGCGCAGAAGCGGATCGTCGCTCTTCGCTTCGAGGCTCGCGATCAGCGCCCGGACGTCGGTGAAATCGAGATCGGCGTTGCGCCAATAGACGAAGTCGAGCGACCGGAAGCGGTGATCCTCGATCGCGCCCACCTCTTCCTCGCTGAAGCCGCCGGTGTCTTCGGCCAGGCCGAGGGTGCCGAAGCTCCCGTCCTTCTGATGACGGCCCGCACGGCCCGCGATCTGCGCCATTTCGGGGATCGTCAGGCGCCGGTCGCGGCGGCCGTCGAACTTCTCGAGGCCGGCGAAAGCGACATGGGTCACGTCCATGTTGAGGCCCATGCCGATCGCGTCGGTGGCGACGAGATAGTCGACCTCGCCGGCCATGAACATCGCGACCTGGGCATTGCGGGTGGCTGGCGACAGCGCCCCCATGACGATCGCGGCGCCGCCCTTGAAGCGCCGCAGCATCTCGGCGAGCGCATAGACCTGCTCGGCGGAGAAGGCGACGACCGCCGAGCGCGGCGGGAGGCGCGACAGCTTGACGTTGCCGGCATGGCGCAAGGTCGAAAAGCGCGGGCGGCTGACGATCTCGGCCTCGGGCAGAAGCTCGCGAATCATCGGCCGCAGCGTGTCGGAGCCGAGGATCAAGGTCTCCTCGCGGCCGCGGGCGCGCAGCATCCGGTCGGTGAAGACGTGGCCGCGCTCTGGATCGATGCCGAGCTGCGCCTCGTCGATCGCGGCGAATGCGAAGTCGCGGTGCAGGTCCTTGTCGTGATGCGAGTCGCCGCCCGGAACCGGCATGCTCTCGGCGGTGCACAGGAAATAGCGGGCCAGAGGCGGGACGATCCGTTCCTCCCCGGTCAGCAGGGCCACTTGGTTCGCGCCCTTGATCGCCGAGACCCGGTCATACACCTCGCGGGCGAGCAGCCGCAGCGGGAAGCCGATCACTCCGGAGGAGTGGCCGCACATCCGCTCGATCGCGAGGTAGGTCTTCCCCGTGTTGGTCGG
>DASURT010000139.1:0-9111 GCA_036375515.1 Sphingomicrobium sp. | reverse complement strand
ATGGTGGTGGTCGAGGAAGGCTGGCCGGTCTGCTCGATCGCCTCGGAGATCATCGCGATCGCGATGACCGAGGGCTTCGACGACCTCGACGCGCCGGTTGTCAGGGTGACCGACGAGGACGTTCCGCTGCCCTATGCGGCGAATCTCGAGAAGCTGGCGCTGATCAAGGCGGCTGGCGTGGTCGAGGCGGTCAAGGCGGTCACCTATCGCTGAGCGGCGGCTCGATCCCGACCGCAAAACCGCGCTCGAAGCCTTGCCGGCGAGCGTCCGTCCGGCCTTCGCGACCCTCTGGAACCTCGACCTTACACTCGCGGACGTGGTCGCGACGACGACCGAGCCGGGACTGGGCGCGATCCGGCTCGCCTGGTGGCGCGAGCGGCTCGAGGAGCTGGATTCGGGCGCGGTTCCGGCCGAACCACGCCTCAGCGCGATCGCACGGCAGCTGCTGGGGCGCGGGATCGCCGGCAAGGAATTGTCGGTGCTCGAAGATGCCTGGCTCCCGCTGCTCGAGCCTTTACCCTGGGGCAAAGCGGCGTCGGACGGGCTGCGGCTGAGAGGCCGGATCCTGTTCGGGATCGGCGCGCGGCTACTCGGCGGCGATCCCAGGGATGCGGAGGCCGCTGGCGCCTTGTGGTCGCTGGTCGACGGCGCGCACCATTGCAGCGATCCCACGTCGCGCGACTATCTTCTGGATGAAGCCCGCAAGGCGTTGAAGGAAGCCCGCCCCGCGCCGCGCAAGCTTCGGCCGCTGACCGTGCTCGCAGCCTTGGCGGCGAGGGATTTTCACTGCTCCGATGGCGGCGTTGGCAGAGTTGGCGCGGCACTATTGCATCGCCTGACTGGTCGTTTTTCCTCCGGTTGACAGAAGGCCGGCCGGCCAGGAGCATGGCCCGGTGCCGAATCTCCTTGTTCGTGGGGATTCTCGATGTTGCGTTTCTTTGCCGGGGTCGCGGCCTCGTTCCTGTTGCTGACCGGCGCGTTCCTGATCTGGCAGAGCCACGCGCAACAGGCGCCGAGCCTCCCCGATGCTCCGCCGCCGCGCGCCGGCACTTCATCGTTGCTCGCGACGCAGGCCCGCCTGGAAGCTCCGGAGGCCAGCCCCAGGAGCCGCGAGGAAAAGCGCTTTTCGCGCGCCGACAAGAACAAGGACGGGCGGATCGAATCCGAGGAATTGCTAGGCCCTCGGCGCAAGGCGTTCGCCAAGCTCGACGCCAGCGGAAACGGCGCGCTCTCTTTCGAGGAATGGGCAGTGACGACGATCGACAAGTTCAAGGGCGCGGACAAGGATCGCAGCGGCTGGCTCACGCCCGCCGAATATGCGACGACCGCCCCGCCTCCGCCGAAGAAGCCGAAGTGTAGCTGCTAGGTCGTCATGCCGGGCTTGACCCGGCATCCGCTTTTTCTTCCGTCCGTTCGAAAGAAAAGGCAGGCCCCGGCTCGAGGCCGGGGTGACGAATTGTCTCCAACCAACCTCTCAGTGCCGCGCGTGCCCGATCCGTGTAGGCTCTCTTCCGGTCGGCGCGCTTCCAGCGGCCCTCGACCGGCGGCATCAGCCCGAAATTGACGTTCATCGGCTGGAAGGTTTCGGCGTCGGCGCCGCCGGTGATGTGGCCGAGCAGCGCTCCGAGCGCGGTTTCCACGGGCGGCGCGGGCAGGGACTCCCCGCGAAGCTCGGCCGCGGCGAACCGCGCGGCGAGAATGCCGACCGCGGCACTCTCGACATAGCCTTCGCAGCCGGTGATCTGACCGGCGAAGCGGATGTTGGGCTTCGGCTTGAGGCGCAATTCCCGGTCCAGCAGCCGCGGCGAATTGATGAAGCTGTTGCGATGGATCCCGCCCAGCCGCGCGAATTCGGCGTTCTCCAGGCCCGGGATGGTCCGGAAGATGCGGACCTGCTCGCCGTGCTTCAGCTTGGTCTGGAATCCGACCATGTTCCACAAGGTGCCGAGCGCATTGTCCTGCCGCAGCTGGACGACGGCATGGGGCCAGCGCCCGGTGCGCGGATCGTCGAGGCCGACCGGCTTCATCGGGCCGTACCGCAGGGTCTCGGGCCCGCGTGTCGCCATCACCTCGATCGGCATGCAGCCCTCGAAATAAGGCGTGTCCCTCTCCCAATCATGGAACGGCATCTTCTCGCCGTCGATCAGCGCAGCGACGAAGGCGTCGTACTGCGCCTTGTCGAGCGGGCAGTTGATATAGTCCTTGCCGCCTCCCTCATTCGAACCGCGATCCCATCTGGCCGCCATCCAGGCGACGCCCATGTCGATGCTGTCGCGGTGAACGATGGGTGCGATCGCGTCGAAGAAGGCGAGGGACCCTTCGCCTGTCTCGGCCGCGATCGCCTCCGCAAGCTTCGATCCCGTGAGCGGGCCGGTGGCGATGATCGCCGGATGATCGGGCAAGGCATCGACCCGCTCGCGAACCAGGGTGACGTTGGGGTGCGCTTCGACCGAGCGCGTGATCTCGGCCGCGAAGCCTTCGCGGTCAACCGCGAGCGCGGAGCCGGCGGGGACGCGATGGGCATCGGCCGCACGCATGACGAGCGAACTGAGCGCGCGCATTTCCTGGTGGAGAAGGCCGACGGCATTGTGCTCGGCATCGTCGGAGCGGAAGCTGTTCGAGCAGACCATCTCGGCGAGCCGGTCGGTTTCATGCGCGGGCGTGGTGCCGCCGCCGCCGCGCATCTCGCTCAAACGGACGCGAACGCCCGCCTCGGCTAGCTGCCAAGCTGCCTCGCTCCCGGCGAGCCCGCCGCCGATAATTTGGATGTCGAAGGACATGGCGGACGGATAATCCTATGCCAGTCAACCGTCACCCTGAACTTGTTTCAGGGTCCATTTTCGTGAAGGGCCGTGCGGCTTCCAGGATGGATGCTGAAACGAGTTCAGCATGACAGTAGGAGACCAATGCGCATCTTCACCATCGGCTATGAGGGCGCGACGGTGCCGGAGTTCCTCGCCGCGCTGCGGGCTGCGGGCGTTGAGCGCGTGATCGACGTGAGAGCCGTGCCAAACTCGCGTCGTCCGGGTTTTTCCAAGACTCCGTTGAGGAACGCGCTGGCCGAGGAAGGGATCGAGTACGTCCACCTGCGGGCACTGGGGACTCCGGCGGATGGTCGCGCGGCCGCAAGGGCGGGCCGGCACGAAAACCTGAAGCGCATCTATGCTGGGCAGCTCGAGCTTCCGGAAGCCATTGCGCAATCGGCGCAAATGCTGGAGCTGGCGCGGGAGAAGCCGAGTGCCTTGCTGTGTTATGAGCGCGACCCGCGAAGTTGCCATCGTTCGCTGCTTCTGAAGTGGGCCGCGCCTGATGCCGAGACCATCCACCTTTACGCCGGATAGACCAGTCGCCCGTCGCGCTCTTGGGCGTCGGGGGTCATCCGGCCCGGTTCGGCGCGCCTATCCATCAGATGCATCACGGGGATTCCGCGCAGGAGAAGGTAGTCGGCGATGATCCGCCGGTGGCAGCGCCACCAGACGGCTTCGGCGCACATGATCGCGACCCGCGTCTTCTCCGACATCGCGACGAGCCGGTCGATCCCTTCCTCGAATTCGCGGGTCAGCGCATAATCGGCATAGTTGTGGAAGCTCTGGTTCTTCCAGAACCCATTCACCTCCGCCTCCACGGTTTTCGAGCGGCTCCTTAGCCCGCCGAGCTCGGGGAGCGGCTCGTAACCGATGCCGAACGGCTCAAGCTCGGCGGGAAGCAGGTCGGCGTTGAACTGCGGATTGGCCCGGGAACGGGGGACGGTCCGGACGTCGGCGACCAACCCGATCTCCGCGCCGCGCAGAATCTCCACAAAGTCGGAGATGCTCCGGTTCGAATGACCGATCGTGAAAACGGGTTTCCGGCCGCCGCTAGTCATCCGCGCGGCGTTCAGACGGCCGGAAGTTCCTCGGCCGCCGTATGCCCGTCCAGCAAGGCCTCGATGTCCGGCACCGGACGTCCGCTCATCTCCTTGTTCGCGACACAGACGATCCGCCGCTCGACCTCCTTGTGAAGATTCTTCTTGAGAACTCCGAGGGCCTTGGGCGGAGCGACAATGGCGAGCGCATCGAAGTCGTTGCGCAGCACGCGCGCCTTCAGCTCGTCGGCCGCGTCCTTGATCCAGCGATCCTCCTCCTGTTGCTGGAAGTCGGCCTCTTCATAGGTCGACCGGCCGTAACCGAAGCTCTGTTTCGTTGTCCCCGGCGCGTCGGTCTTGATCTCCCGGTCCTTGCGATCACTGCGCGCATCATGCGCCTCGGTGCGCAAGTCGATTTGCTCCTCATCGCCGTGATTGCGGAAGAACAAAGTCTTGCGGCCGTCGGCGACCAGCACCAGCGCATTGTGGGGAAGGGGCATGGGGTCGGTTCCTCCTTGATCTTTGAAGAAGAGAAACGCGGTCCCAGCCTAGCAGGTTTCCGCAGCTTGTCGCGGCAAATCCTCCGCGGGTCTGGGAGGAGGCTTATTTCGCGTCAGGCTCGGGGTCCGCTGGCCGCTCAAGCTCGCTTTCGCCGACCGTCGCGCCTTCTTCCGGAGCGATCTCGTCGCCGCCTTCGACCTCGATCTCCTCCTCTTCGCTTTCGTCGATCTTGGCGACGCTCACCACGTGCTCGTCCTCGGCGACCCGGAAGATCGTGACGCCCTGGGTGTTGCGTCCCATGATGCGGATGTCGCCGACCGTCGTGCGGATCATCTTGCCCTGGTCGGTAACCAGCATGAGCGCCTCGCCCTGGTGCGCGGGAAAGCTCGCGACGACGCCGCCATTGCGCTCGGACGTGTCGATGTTGGTGATGCCCTGGCCGCCCCGGTTGGTGCGCCGGTACTCATAGGCAGAGGAGCGCTTGCCGTAGCCGTTCTCGGTGACCGTCAGGATGAACTGCTCCTTTTCGTTCAGCTCCGAATAGCGTTCGGGCGAAAGGGTGCACTCCACGTCGTCGCGCTCGCGCCAGGGCGGACACTTCAGATAGGCCTCTCGCTCCTCCTGCGTCGTGCCGACGCGGCGCAGGATCGACATCGAGATCACCTCGTCGCCGGGCTGGAGCCGGACCCCGCGAACGCCGGTCGAGGTGCGCGACTGGAACTCACGCACGTCGGTCGCCTTGAAGCGGATCGCCTTGCCGCCCCGGGTCGCGATGAGGACGTCGTCGCCCTCGGTCAGCAGCTCCACTCCGATCAGCCGGTCGGTCGGGTCGCCCTGTTCCTCGCTGTCCTCGGAATCGCTTTCGACGGTGCCGAAGCGCATCGCGATCTTCCCGTTCGACGGGATGTTGGTGAAGGCCGCCATGCTGTTGCGGCGGACCGTCCCGTGGGCGGTCGCGAACATGATGTGCAGGCCGCCCCATTCGGCCTCATCCTCAGGCAGCGCGACCACGGTCGAGATGGTCTCGCCCTCGGCCAGCGGGAGCAGATTGACCATCGGTCGGCCCTTCGTATTCGGCCCGCCTTCGGGCAGGCGCCAGACCTTCAGCCGATAGACCCGCCCGAGGTTCGAGAAGAACAGCACCGGATTGTGGGTCGAGGTGATGAACAGGTTGGTGACCGCATCCTCTTCCTTGGTCGCCATTCCGGCGCGTCCCTTCCCGCCGCGCTTCTGCTCACGGAACAGGGCGAGGGGCGTCCGCTTGATGTAGCCGGTCATGGTCACCGTCACGACCATGTCCTCGACCTCGATCAGGTCCTCGTCCTCGATCCCGTCGGCGGCGGGCGCGAGTTCGGTGACGCGCGGCGTCGCGAACTCGGCTTCGACCTCGTCGAACTCGGCCCGCATGACCTCGTACAGGCGAGCGCGGTTGGCCAGGATTTCAAGCAATTCGCCGATATTTTTTGCGAGACCCTCCAGCTCACCGGCAATCTCGTCCCGGCCGAGCGCGGTCAGGCGGTGCAGGCGCAGCTCGAGGATCGCCTTCACCTGCGCGTCCGAGAGCTTGTAGCTCTTGTCGCGCTTCTGCGGCTCGACCGCCTCGACCAGCGCGATGTACGGCCGGATTTCCTCCATCGGCCACGCTCGCCCGAGAAGCTTCTCGCGTGCGACCGCCGGGCTCGCGGAGGAACGGATCAGCTTCACGACCTCGTCGAGGTTGGTGACGGCGACGACGAGCCCGAGCAGGATGTGCGCCCGCTCGCGGGCCTTGAACAGCTCGAACTTCGAGCGGCGGGTGATCACTTCCTCGCGAAAGCGGACGAAGCTCTCGATGATGTCGCGCAGCGTCAGGGTCTCCGGGCGCCCGCCGCGGATCGCAAGCATGTTCGCCGGGAAGCTCGACTGCGCCGGAGTGTGGCGCCAGAGCTGGTTGAGGACGACGTCCGGTGTGGCGTCGCGCTTCAGATCGATGACGATCCGCACGCCGAGCCGGTTGGATTCGTCGCGGATGTCGGAAACGCCCTCGATGCGCTTGTCCTTGGCCGCTTCGGCGATCTTTTCGACCAGGCCGTTCTTGCCGACCTGGTAGGGGATTTCGGTCAGCACGATCGCGCGGCGGTCGCCGCGGCCTTCCTCGACGTGATGGCGCGAGCGAAGCAGGATCGAGCCGCGACCACTGGTGTAGGCGCCGCGGATGCCGGACAGGCCGAGGATGAAGCCGCCGGTCGGGAAGTCCGGGCCCTTCACATGGTCCATCAGCGCTTCGGTGCTGATCGCCGGATCGTCGATGTAGGCGCGGCAGGCGGCGAGCACCTCGCCCAAATTGTGCGGCGGGATGTTGGTCGCCATGCCCACGGCGATACCGCCGGCGCCGTTGACGAGCAGGTTGGGGAAGCGCGCCGGCAGAACCTGCGGCTCACGTTCCGACGCGTCGTAGTTGGGCTGGAAATCGACCGTGTCGCGGTCGATGTCGCCCAGCAGGAAGTTCGCGACCTTGGCCAGCCGCGCCTCGGTGTAGCGCATCGCCGCCGGCGGGTCCGGGTCCATCGAGCCGAAATTGCCCTGGCCGTCGATCAGCGGAACGCGCATCGACCAGCTCTGGGTCATCCGGGCGAGGGCGTCGTAGATCGCGGCGTCGCCGTGCGGATGATATTTACCCATGACGTCGCCGACGATCCGGCTCGACTTGCGATACGGCCGCCCGGCGACATAGCCCGCTTCCTGGCAGGCGAAGAGGATGCGGCGGTGAACCGGCTTCAGGCCGTCGCGCACGTCGGGCAGCGCGCGGCTGACGATCACGCTCATCGCGTAGTCGAGATAGCTGGTCTTCATCTCCTCGACGATCGAGATGGGAGCGATATCGCGGTCGACCGGAGGGTTGCCGTCGGTGACGGGCGGTTCAGAAGCCAAGGGAAATCCTGTCGTTGAATGGGTGCACGCAGGGGTCGCGGCCGGATGCCTCCCCCCTGCATCCCTATCTAGTGCATCCACCCGCCAAGCGCCACCCCGCGCGCGTGCGCGCGTGCGAGAGATCGGCCGTGGTTCAATCGAAGTTCAGGCGGTCGAAGGCATTGGCCTTGGCCTTCCCGCGGGCCGGGATTAAGGCGACCGCGATCCATTCACATGTCAAACTCCCCGAACAGGAGAACCAGGAATGAAATCTTTCACGACGACGGCGCTCGGCCTGATCCTTGCGGCTTCGGCGACGCCTCTCTTCGCCCAGTCGAGCTATGGCTCGAGAGGGTCGGAGCAGCAATCGGTGCCCCAGCCGAACGCCGAGGAGCAGCAGACGACGACCGACAAGACGTCGGGAATCAAGCCGTCGAAACAAGCGCAGAAGGCATTCATCGAGCTCCAGAAAGCGGTGAACGCGAACGACACGGCGAATATCCCCGGGAGGCTTGCCGCCGTGCAAGCGGTGGCAACGACCCCGCAAGACAAGTATCTTCTGGCCCAGTTCCAGCTGAAGATCGCGGCCACCGCGAATGACACCGCCGGTATCGCGGCGGCGATCGATGCGATGGCGTCATCCGGGCTGGTGGACCACGCCTTGGTCGGCAAGCTCTATCGCGGCCTCGGCGGCTCCTATTACAACGCCAAGCAGTTCGATCAGGCGGCGGCGGCGTTCGAACGGGCGGTCGCCATGAATCCGTCGGACCTGGACGCGCTGAAGCTCGTCGGCGAGGCCCGCCTTGCACAGGGCAACAAGGCTGCGGCCCTGACAGCTTTCCAGAGGGTCATGGCGGCGCGCAAGGCCGCCGGCCAGAAGCCCGAAGAGGAGCTTTACAAGCGGTCCGTGCAGATGGCCTACGACGTCAAGTCGCCGAGCACGATCCAGATCGCGCGCGAGTGGGTCGCGGCATATCCCAGCCCCTCCAGCTGGCATGACGCCGTCGCCATCTACCGCAACATGGGAAGGCCGGACGTCGAAGGGACACTGACGCTGCTTCGCCTCCTTCGTGCGGCTGGAGCAATGACGACGCCCGGCGACTACGCGCTCTACGCCAGCGCGGCCGCGGACCAGCTGAACTTCAATGAGGCCCAGGCGGTGATCGACGAAGGAATTGCCGCCGGGAAGGTCGATCCGGCCAGCGTGCAGTTCCGCGACATCATCCCGCCGCTGGCGAAGAAGCCGAAGGCGACCGCCGCCGACCTGGCCGACGCGTCGAAGACCGCGCAGAGCGGCATGGCGCTGCTTCGGATCGGCGATCGCTACTATGCGATTCGCGATTATGCCAAGGCCGTCGACCTCTACAAGAAGGCGATGGGCAAGCCCGGCGTCGAGGCCGACATCGCCAACCTGCACCTCGGGTTCGCGCTGGCGGCCGCCGGCGACAAGGCCGGAGCGACGCAGGCGTTCAATGCCGTAAAGGGTGGCCGCTCCGACATCGCGCAATTCTGGCTGCTCTACCTGCAAAGCAAGGCGTGACGGCTGTCTTGAGCTGAGGAAAAGGGGTGCCCGCGGCTCGCCGGCGCCCCTTTTTTCGCGTGTTTCGCGCTGTCCCGTTTCGGGATGGTTAATGGCTCTCTCCTTAGCGCCCGCCGCCCCACGGCATAGAGCTTCAAGTCGGTGCGTCTTTAAGGAACGGACATTCCGGTGCGGTTCGACGATCGCCTGCTGACTGTGCTGAACCAGCCTGCCGGCGACCGTCATGACATGGCGGTGCGCTGGAGGCAGCTGGTCGACCTTGTCGCGCGCGCCGGACCCAACAGCGCAAGCCCGGTGGTCGTGCAGGCGCTGGACACGATCCGCGCCGATGCGGCCG
>DASURT010000138.1:0-2363 GCA_036375515.1 Sphingomicrobium sp. | reverse complement strand
CGCCACCTTGGCCTCGATGCCGACGCGAAGCGCTGGACCGAGGTCGCGCACGGGCGCGTGTTCAAGAGCCATTCGAAGGAGATCGGCCGCAGCTTCGACACCGACGCGCGGTCGGAGAAAGCGCCGGCTCCGACCATCGAGGAAGAAATCGAGATGGTGGCGAGCTGGGCCCAGGCGGTTGCGGGGCACGCGGGCATGTCGGTCGAACCGCCGGCGGGTTCGAGGCTGCTCCCCGCCGCCGCTTGACGCGGCGAGCCGCCAAGGGCCTATCTCTAGCCCATGGGTGGAGCGGCCATTCAAACTCACCTCAATGAAGCGATGCGCGCGCGCAACGCGGGCACCGCCGCCGATGCCCGACGCCATCTGGAGGCGGTGCTGGCGATCGACCCGGAACAGCCGATGGCGCGCAACATGCTCGGCCTTGAAGCGCTGGCGGGCGGCGATGCCACGGCGGCGGTCGAGCATTTCGAATGGGCGCTCCGGGGCGATCCCGTGGCCCCGGAATTGTGTCTCAACCTCGCCGCGGCGCACCGGGAGCTCGACAATTCCGAAGGCGAAAAGGCGGCGTTCGAACAGGCGCTCGCGATCGACCAGCGCTTCTTGCCCGCGCTGCTTGGCCTCGCCCAGCTGCACGAACGATTGGGCGAGGAAGGCCCCGCGACGCGGCGATGGAGCGCGGTGCTGATGCTCGCCCCGCAGATTGAAGGCGCGACGCGCGAGCTGGCGGGCCCGTTGGCCCACGCGCGCGCCTATGTCGAGCGGCGGCGGCAGAACCTCGCCGACGCGCTCGACCGGGCGCTTGCCGGCGAACTCACCCAGGCATCGGTCCGCGACCGGCGGCGGGTTCGCGCCGCGGCCGAGGTGATGCTCGGGCGGCGATCGATCTACGCCAACGAGTGCCACGGGCTGCATTATCCCTTCCTGCCGGCCGACGAGTTTTTCGACCGCGACCATTTTCCCTGGCTCGAGAAGCTCGAAGCGGCGACGGCGGCGATTCGGGGCGAGCTCGAAGCGATCCTCTCGGATCGCGATCCGGGGCTCGCGCCTTACGTCGAGCAGCCATCGGGCGTTCCCGACAATAAATGGTCGCCGCTCGATCGATCCCTCGATTGGGGCGCGCTCCACCTCTGGAAGGACGGTCAGCGCATCGCGGAGGCCTGCGCCCGCGCCCCGCGAACCGCCGCACTGGTCGAGCGCTTGCCTTTATGCCTCATACCCGGCCGCGCGCCGGCGGTTTTCTTCTCGATCCTGAGGGCCGGCAAGCACATTCCGCCGCACACCGGCGTGACCAATGTGCGCGCCATCGTCCATTTGCCGCTGATCGTCCCGGAAGGCTGCACGTTCCGGGTCGGCGGCGAAACCCGGCCGTGGGTCGAAGGAGCGGCGTTCGTGTTCGACGACACGATCGAGCATGAGGCGATCAACCCGACGGCCAGGGACCGCGCCGTGCTGATCCTCGACGTCTGGAACCCGTACTTGAGCGAAGCCGAGCGCGCGATGATCCGCCGGATCTATGAGGTCAGCAATGCGCAGCGCGGCGCCGTGACCAGCGCCAGCGTGCCGATGCGCGCGGACTAGGGTCCAAGCCCATTACCAGCGAGAGCCGGGACATGGCTCCCGCCGGATGCACCGCGAGGAGAAGCGTGAAGGGCGTAGCGGGCCCTACGGGCAAGCGCTTCGACGAAGCGAGGCGCCGGCGGGGCCATGCCCTTCGGGTGGGATGAAAACGCGCCCCGGCGCGCTCGCTCGCTCGCGAAATAGGCATTGCTATTCCGCTTCGCTCGCTCACTCCCAGTACGCTTTTTCGTCACCATCACGGCCTCGCTGGCAATGGGTTTGGACCCTAGGCCGCTTCGCGCTGCTCACCGGCGGGGGTGAGCACCAGTTGGCCATCGCCTTCGTCGACCTTGACCACCGACCCGTCGGCGATCTCGCCCGAGAGGATCTTGTCGGCGAGCGGGTCCTGCAGATATTTCTGCACCGCGCGCCTTAGCGGTCGCGCACCGTACACCGGATCGTAGCCGACGCGTCCGAGCCATGCCCGCGCGGCGTCGGTCAGGTCGAGCCTGATCTTGCGGTCCTCGAGCAGCTTTGCGAGCCGCGCGATCTGGATATCGACGATCGGTCCCATGTGCCCGGCGCTGAGGCGATGGAACAGGATGATCTCGTCCAGGCGGTTCAGGAACTCGGGGCGGAAGTGGGCGCGGACGACCTCCATCACCTGCGGCTCGACCTTCTCGGCCGGCTCGTCCTCGCCGAGCGCGGCGAGGTACTGCGACCCGAGGTTCGAAGTCAGGATGATGATCGTGTTGGTGAAATCGACCGTGCGGCCCTGCCCGTCGGTCAGGCGACCGTCGTCGAGC